>CP119077.1 GCA_029027985.1 Klebsiella aerogenes | reverse complement strand
TGAAAGAGCCTGACCCAATTTTTCTTTTGATAGATAACTTCTGCCGGAATTATAACAAGGCAAACAAAAAGGAAATTTTCTCCAGCTGGTATTACATACCAGCATTTAGCGCGATAGCCGCTGTGATGTATTGGAAGGTTGGTATAAATGGCTTTATGTGCTCAATGGTTGCTGGTTGGGGGCTATTACTTACAGTTTATTCGATTATGAACAGGAGGATGTCTTTATCCAAGCTAAGGATGGAGTATTCCTATTTTAAAAATAATGGCCCTGAAATGGGTGTGATTAGTGATGACTTTCTATCACTTCTGGCCGATTCTGGAAGCATTGATAATTACGCCAAAAGAAGACTTGCAGAAAAGCAACAGGAAAAATGTGATGCGCTCAGATGGAATGACTTGTTTGAAATCAGAGAAGAACTTCTGTTATTGAAAGAAAAGGATAAAAGTTTAATAGGTAAGGGGGCTGTAAAATTACAGCGGTACAATCAACAAGATAAATGCTAATTTTAGCCGCTAAAATCCAAGAGGTTAGATTAAATGAGCACAAAAAACAGTGGCTTGCTAGTTTTAATGATGACGTTTTCATTGGTCAATGTCGCTGATGCGAAAAATGAACAGCCTTATAGAGTAGTTAACATGAGTGATATCGCCGATGACGGAAATCAAAATGTTAAATTTATTAATAAAAAGGGTAACTGCTACTATTTCGGACAGGCATTGTTAATTTCCGTTCAAAATGCAAAAATATTTGGCGTGGATATTCCTGGCGCACCCAAAAGCAAAGCGTGGGATTTTATTATCAAAAGCAAAGTCTGTCAGGGTGGCGATAGTGATCAGACTCCCTACTCAGTGAAACAAACGTTATATTTAGCCCCTGATACGAAAACCATTCAAAGAAAGAGTGATTCTGTACTAATCCCTGCAGGTACTGAGTTTTTCGTTTTCCCATCTGAGGAAGAAAGAAAAAAATATTTTGATAAATGATTGTTTGATTGATTGCTGGGGTGTTTTATCACATGAAAATAGCACGAGTGTATTTGCGAGTTAGTACAGACGAACAGGATTTGACCCGGCAAAATGAAATTATAGAAAATGCCAGGAATAATGGATTCTATGTTGCCGGGATTTATAAAGAAAAGGCGTCCGGTGCAAGAGCTGATCGCCCGGAACTGCAGCGAATGATAAATGATCTGCAGCCAGACGAAGTAGTTATTGCAGAACATATAGATCGTATCAGTCGTTTACCGCTCGATAGTGCGCTGGCGTTAATAAACTCTATAAAAGAGCGGGGCGCGAAACTCGCAATTCCCGGTATTGTTGATCTTACCGAACTGGCTAACGCTCAATCCGGTGTTGCGAAGGTCGTTCTTGAGTCTGTTCAGGATATGTTACTCAAAGTTGCCCTGCAGCTGGCAAGGGATGATTATGAAAACCGTCGCAAACGCCAGAAAGAGGGCATTGAGCTGGCTAAACGGCAAGGCCGGTATCAGGGGCGAACTGCAGATCTACGGCTCCATAAACGCATCATTGAGTATCGTTCAAGGAAGACGAGTATTGCGGAAACAGCGAAACTTTGTGAATGTAGCGTCAGCCTTGTAAAATCTGTATGGGCTAAATTTAAAAAAGAAGGAATAAATCACAATGCGAAATAAGGTTAATTTATTATTCATCGCGGTTATAGTTATACCGTTTTATTCCTTTTCATCAACTACAACCATCACGAACTTACACACCATGCAGTTGCAACAACAAATCTCAAGAAATGCAGCAGTAAACTCTGGAGTTACTACCAATCATAGTAAGTCTGTAAGAGGTAATTGTGGTGGTATACCAGTGTATGACGCTGCAGCTGTTGAAGCAGCAAAGCACCAATTGTACGAGCAGTGGTTAAAAGAAAATGATAAAAAAATGGGCTATGAGAAATGGGAAAATATGATTATGGAGGGAGATAACAATGGGAAATAACAATACTCAAGTAACCAAGCGGAGAGTGGCTATCAGCTTCTTCTTGTTCATGATTATTTTTTTAATGTTTTTAACAACTCTTCCTGGGTTTTATAATATTGAATATCTTTCTACTCCTATGATTGTAGGTAAATTTACAATAGGTTTTCTATGCTTATTATTAGTTGCTTATAACGGGGCTAGTTTTATTTATAAACTCTTAAGTTACTTTGAGGGTTTGAAAAATAATGGAAGTGACTAATGAGAAAATTAATTTTATGTAATATCTTGATATTACCTACTTTATTCTCATGTGTCGAAGCAGCGCCAGCGATTACGGTAACACGAATACTGGATGGTGATACCCTTGAGGTCAAAGATGAAGGCGAGTTGATAAGAATTCGGCTTGTAGATATTGATGCCCCGGAGAAAAGCCAGCCGTTCGGCCAGAGAGCCAAACAGAAATTGTCTGAGCTGGTAAAAGATGCTGATGACGTAGCTGTATCTTCAACCGGTAAAGATCGTTATGGACGTACCTTAGCGAAGGTCTATGTAAAAAAATGCCAGCCAGCATGTTTGGCTTATTACGTAAATGCTGAAATGGTAAAAAGTGGCCTGGCTTGGGCCTATCGCTACCATGGAAAGGCAACCAGCCCGACTATGGAAGAACTGGAGAACAGGGCGAAGGAGGCCAAAACAGGGCTTTGGTCATTACCAGATGCTGTTGAACCATGGCGTTACCGGTATGAACATAAAACTCAGTAATTTGTCATATAATTTGAATAAGTTCACTCTAGTTGTGAGTTGTTTATATTGTTGAAAATACTGTGTTTTTTAAAATGCCGGCATCGATGGCCAGCTGCTGCAGCTGCAACGACCGGTGAACATCTACTTCAAAAAATCTGGATACACGAATTATGAGCAAAAGCGTAGGCATTCGAACGGAGTTACTTGCGCAAATGGCCGGAGTAAGTGAAGCTGAACTGGTTCATGCGCTAAAGACAACCGGGGAAATCTTGGGTATAAAAATCCCTTCCCCCCTTCCCCAAAAATATAACGCCAGAACGAGAAATTTTGATTTTCTTGAAGGTAAAGCATTTGCAGATAAAGTAGCCGCTGTCCGAGCTGCAACCACGCGAAAGAAATGAAATCAAAAGCGGTTTTACGCCAGCAAGAAATAGAGGTGTCAATTTAGAGAGGCTATCTGGACAGGTAAAGGGATATAAAAAATCAATTGGAGCAGAAACCTTGATTTGGAGATAATTGTTTTGTCGGAAACGGCATCCCTTCTTTAGAAAGGTCTTATCGATGAGCACCGAACTTATCCAGAACCTCCCTCAGATCATCCTCGCTCTTGCCACCCTTATAACGGCTGTCGCCAGACTCGTGAAAGAGATTAAGAAGAAATAAATTTAGCCCCTTTCTAGGGGCTTTTTTAATGTTATCGATGTACTGTCCCCAGCTGGCCGTGTGCGTGTCATACCGGCCCGGAGTTCGCCCGCTGCGCATGTACTGTCCCGGCTGCAGGTGCTACCATGGAGTTAACAGCATCTTGATCAGTTAAGTTAAAAATGGAAGCGAAAACACTTATCAGAATGGGCGTTGTAGTTGCGCTAATCGGGATTGCGGGCGTATTACTTGAAAAAATCGTCTGGCAGACAGCAGACACATATCCGGCGTTTCTGGCAGGTCACAGAGCTGTCAACACTCTTCAAAGCGTGGACAGTTTTTCTGCGGGTGATGCCCGGACAGTATGCGGGCTTAATGATACCGATGACGTTTATGACAATGCAGATGTGGCGTTTAAGAAGAACGGGACTTTTGTAAGGTGTATGAATCATCCTGTTAGTCGTGTGTATAAAGTCATTTATCCGACACCAGGTAAATCTTAACTTATTTATTAAAGGGCGAGGAATGGTCCCTCCCCGCCCTTAGTTACGTTTCCGTATTCATTAATCAATGAATTGTCGGATCAGTTCCAGGATAGCAATCAGCGCGTTTACAAGCGCCGCTGCCGCCCTCAGAACGATGATTAACAGGTTAATCATCCGTTTCTCCTTAAAGGAGTAGGAACGCTGCTGATCGCCCTTACATTGCCTGTCACAGCAGTTCCACGGTCTAATGTAGGATGTTCCACTCCGGCCAGAGCACCAGAACAGCACCACCTGTTTTCCGGCCAGGGCTTTAAGTCTGTTCACCGCCTGCACGGTTAGGCCGAAAGGGAGTTACTACAACAACATAGACGGGCACATCATACACGCTTAGGCGTCGATTTGCATTTGTGGCTCATTCGACGTAAGATTTTATCGTCTAATGTAGGATGTTCCATTTAGGCCAGAGCGCCAAAACAAAAAGCCCGATCTCACCAGTCGGGCTTTTTTGTATCTGCTATCAGCATCACCAATGCCGGTGTTAAAATGGCTCGCCCGGACAGGGCCGGGTTCCCATCATCCAGGGGTGGATTTGTTAATCCCCAGCTGTCCGGGCGTTCTCATGTGAAAAACAAATAGCCCTTTGTAGTCAGGTAAAGCTGTAAAGCCAGAATCAGATAAAGGTGTGTGGGATAGAAGACGTAAAAAAACCATTTTAGCCGGGGGAGATTAAAACGGATATTCCCGATAATGGAAATTAACGGTATTGCCAGTAGTGCATAAAAATTATGGTTAATAACAGTTAGTAATACGCAGCTGACAAATGCAAGGAGAATAAACACTCCCCTTCCCTTCTTATAATATAGCCAGATACATACACCCATAGCCACCGCAGGCCACCAAAATTCAACTATCGCGCCATATCCAGCAAAAACTAACAAAGCAAAGAGAAGATGCCTACGCTCGCCTAATTCAATGAGGTAACAGATGATGGTAACGGCCTGTAAGGTAAAAAGGATATTAAGCGGCCACCAACCATCAATTACACCCCCCAACATTATGTATGCAGGTGTAGCCAGAAGGCCAAATATCATCAGTCGCTGACAGACTTTTGAATATACTCTATAGGTGTATGAATCTGGCCTTGCAAGGTTATACGCCAGAACAAAGCAAAAAAGAGGCATCACAACACGTCCGGCATTATAAAGAATGGGGATTGTGTCATTTAATAAATATTTATTAATATGGTCGCCAATCATTAATATTAAAGCGACCCACTTAATTAGTTCTACATTTTTGAAAGGCATGTTTTAGCCGCTAAAATCAACGTAGCTTGATATTTCCATATACTGCAGCCAGTGCATCCGCTGCAGCCTTGTTATAACGACCTGGTAGTTGCTGTGCGGGCTGCTGGTAGTCAGCCTTTGCGACGCTTTTAACCGGTATTTGTTTTACAGACGCGGCAAAACCAATAAGTTGATCCGGCGTAGATGGTGTTGCTGCTGTCCCGTCATTTTTTGGCGGTTCTGTAGCGTGTGTGTCGCTTTGTGCAAGGTCAGTAACCTGCGCAATGCTTTTCCCCGCCCTTTCTTCTGGCGTAACCCCTGCAGCCGCCAGTTGCGGCTGTGGAGTTGTTCCGGCAGGCTTTGTCGCATCAAACGTATTAAAGCGTGCTTCAATCCATGTCTGCCATTTAGCTGCTTTTCTTATCAGGTCAGCACGATAGACCTCGTTAAATTGAGGCGTTTTTGAATGATAATTTGCAGCTTTTGTCCAGATGTCGCCTTTATCATTTTTGATATGGCCGCGTATACGCCACGCAGCCAAATCATATGAATAACAGCCTGGCTGTGCTACGTCCTCCGCTGTAATGCCGTATTTTTCCAGATCCTTTAAATAAACCGTATTAAACTGCATACGGCCCACATCATATGTGCCATTTGAGTTACGATTTTTATTCTCAAGCCCGGTACTACCACCCTCTTTTTCAGCTACGGCTAACATGATATTAGCCGGAACCTGATATTTTATCGCTGCAGTAATTGAGCAAACTACACGTTCAACCTGAGCCGGTGGCATATCTAAATACGGCATATTATTCTCCTTTGATCACAGCCCGCGCAGGCGGCCAAACTTGTTATTAATTTTTTCAACCACATCACTTCCAGCTGATGAGCACTTATCCAGCTGTTTTTTACGCTTGCGCGAAGTATGATCCGGCAGGAAAGAACCGTGTTTTTTCTCGATGATATTGAAATAGTCACCAACCGGCCCTGAACATCCGCTTGCGATATTTCCGGTTGTCATCACACCATACAGGCATAATACCTGTTCGCATGGATCTGCGGCTTTAGCCGGGGCTGTCATAGCAACAGAACTTGCAGCTAAAACCAGAACGGAAAGAATTGCTTTCATAACGAACCCCTTAGAAGTTTTGTTTGTTTTTGAACTGTTCATATTCATCACTGCCCTGTGGAGCCTGTGACTCTCCAGAAACATTGCCTGTATCTGGCTGGCTTCCACTCAGACCGTCACCACTAAACTGATTTGTGCTGGCGTTATCGTTACTGGCGAAAGCACCCTGCATAGCCGTGTCATCTGAAACCATCGGACCAGACTGACGCGCAGCTGTTTGCGCACGGATTTGAGAAGCAAGCTGACCACCTGCAGTCTGTGCAATAGTGTCTTTTGCCGCGCTGATTTTTGAGTCATGCTTGGCCGCATTGCGTGCGGCCATGCCGTCAGCCAAACTACTCGCCATGTGAGAAGCCATGCGGCCAGCTCGTGAGAAAGATGAAGCAAACCCCTGACTTCCTCCGCTGGAGCTACCTGAACTGCTTCCTGCAGACGAACCACCGGAACCGCCAGATGGTTGGCCTCCAGAAGTATCTACGGAACCGGTATCTTCCCCGCCGCCAAATCCTCCACCGGAACCGCTAGAACCGCCAGAACCTGATTCTTCGGCCATCGCCGCTTGTGCTGATTCAAACGCTGCTTTGAGTGCTGATGCGCCCCCGGCAGCGTTTGCTGCACCTGCCGCCGCCGCAGCGCCAGCTGTTGCTATTGCGGCTCCTGCAGCAGCTGCAGCCCCAATAAGTGCACCGGCACCAAAGCCACCAATGCCTTGCATTGAAGCACCGCCTACAATACTGCCAACCATAGGAGGAACTTTATTAACAAGAACCAAAAGAACAATTGAGGCTACAAGCATTACAAACATAGATTTCATTTGTACTGCGTCAGCGCCCATTGCCTGGTAATACTGGTCTATGAAGGATTTTCCAATACCAACAATTAGAACCATTGTGAACAGCTGCAGGGCAACTCCTAGAACTGTTTTGAAGTATGTAATGGCAATATCTGAAGTCCAACGAGACCCCCCAAAACCGAGTAAGAAAATACCGCCGTAACTTAAAATCCAACCGGTAATCAGCAGAAGAAGCATATTCACACCGACAAGTGCTAATACGCATAGAATAACTCCGGCTAAAATCAAGCCGACAGTGGAGTCTGCCGGGGACCAAATAGAAGACTGGTCAACGACTCTCGATACGATATCAAACCCTATATCTACAATGCCCGAAGGCGAGAATGATTTTGATAAACCAGAAGCATTAGCCGCGAGTTGACGTAATGAATCCTGAATATCTACCGATATTGCCGGGCCGTTTTTTAGCAGATAGAAGAAAAAACCTAACACAGCAAAGAAACGAACTACTTCCGCAAGAGCTGCCGATAATCCTTCGCCCTGCATTGCCATCATTGCGAATGTCCATACCATTGAAATTACCGCTAATGACCAAAATATCCAGGTCGCGTAATTTTGTATGGTTCCAGCCCAAGTGCTGGCAACATTTGCAAAGCGGTTAAGGATATCATCAAGCAACCCAGCACTATCTAATGGTGCAGCCTGTGCCTGTGTGCTGATTAATATCAGCAACACAGATAAGCAAGGATAAATTAGATGCCTGAATTTCATTCTGTCACCATTTCTTTTCGGGGCTTTTTGTAAATTCGCCTGATTTACCACACTGCGTTTTTTCCTGGTCAGTCATCTTTGATACTGACTTATTGCAATCAACCTGGTTGGGATCGGTTTTTTGGTCGCAAGCAGTGATAAAGAACGCCGACAGAATGAGTGGAATGATATATTTCATAGGAGTATCACCTTACCAAGATTGAGCGGGGCTTTTGGTATAAGTCCCTGCCCTAAAAGTTTCTGATGCAGCCGCTTGCTGGGCCTCTTTATCGGCCTGAGCCTGCGCCAGTGTTGCTGCAGCGTTTTGTTGAGCTACCAGAAGCGAGCGGATTTGCAGCAGCTGGTTTGTTTGAGCACTGGCAAGCTGGTTAGCGGCCTGAATAGCTTCCATTTGCCCTTGCGCGCCGGTGGCCTGAGTTTGCAAATCTGCCAGGTTATCAGCATCGCTTTGCAGTGTTTCCTGCTGTTGATCGAGAGCCTTAAACACGGCGTCGTTAGCCTTTTTACGTGCCTCAGAGTTGTTCTGTTCAGCTTTACGCAGTGCGCTAATTTCATCCGCAGTACATTCAACATTACTGTTAAAGCACGCCGACGATCTGTAATAGTTAATATCCTGATAACGTTTCAGATATGAATCGAGACTCCCGGCCTGATTTTTGTAGTAATTAAGAGTGTCCTGCGCCTGCAATAATTTGTTGATGGTCGAATTGGCCTGATCCCAGATATATGCCGCAGGTGCGACTGTATTTTTCAGCATGTTTTCATACTGCTGCAGCTGCGTCTGGTACTGCTGGATCTGTTTAGCCACAGCCTGAACGTTATTGACTGCGCTGATTGTGGTCTGCACCACATTAGTACCATCGATGACAGGGATACCGGCTTTCGCCGGTAATGCCATGATTGACGCCACGAAGGAAGCCAGTAACGCTTTTTTAGCGGCTAAAACGAAACGTTTATTCATCGTCTTGTCCTCTTAGTAGTCAAATGCCTGATAAGGCTTTGTGAATGCCAGGTCTTTAGTGACCATGATATTGAAGCGATAACCCGGACGAATTTCGAGCGTAGGCGCGATATTCAGGTTTTTCTGTACAACCTGCGCAATGGCCTGACCGAATACCTGACCCAGCGCTGCACTCATTTCACTGCTCATGTTCGGAGCCTGATTCGAGTTGTTATTGTTCTGGTCGCGATCCTGAGAATAAGCAATTGTCGCGGTAATACCGGACAGCAGCAGAGCGTTACCAAAGATACGGAAGTAATGGTTATTAACCTGATCACGGAAACCAGAATAACCCGCCATGTCTGCACCCGGCATGGAGCCTAAATCAAGAGCTTTTCCGTCCGGGAATACCAGACGCTGCCAGGCAATCATGACCCCTTCCTGACCATAGGCAACATCGCTTGAATATGTCCCTATCACGCGAGTTCCGTGAGGGATAAGAAGGTATTTGCCTGTTGCTGAGTCATAAACGTCCTGAGCAACCTGACCAACAATCTGCCCTGGAAGATCAGAGTTAATACCGCTAATCATGACGCCAGGAATGACCCAGCCCGCACGAAGTTCATACTGGCTGTGTGGTGCAGAAACTTTTTCATCCAGTAACCATCTGTCACCCTGCCCTTTCTTACCGAACTGGTTGATGTCATTTCGGGAAACGGAAGCACCACCCACTGATGCCAGCTGCATACCAGTATCGCTGCCGCTATCTGCGCCGCCATTCATAGAGGCCCGGATTCTCTGAACCTGAGCGTCATAACTTGCAGTAGCATCGCCAGCATTGTTCTGTTCCATCTGACGGCGAACGTTAGCGATTTCCTGCAGCATTTCATCGCGGGTTTGCGGTGTATTGCCTGCAGTGGTTGAACGCCCCAGCTGGTTAGGCAGGCTCACTTCCGTTTTAGCTTTTACGGCCTCAACAAAATCACGCATTTTATTGCGACGAATCTGGTCTGCTTCTGGATCATTCTGCCGTGGCGATTCCGACCGTTGCGGAACGGGCGGCTGATCTGGATCAGCCACCGGCGCAACGGGAACCGCTGTATAATCTGTGCTCGGTTTGGTTTTATCATCCTGTTTCGGAATCTCTGGCGGTGTTGCCGGTGCTTCAATAAGCCCGGAACTACCGCCTCCCATAACATCCATTGCCATTGCTGAGGTATCGCGGCTGCTGCCACGTTGAACAGTCGTTTCTGCCGTATCAGACGCGCCCTGGTTGGCACGTTTATTCGCGACGTATGCAACGACAAGGCAGAATGCAGCCACACAGCCTATAGCAATGTACATAGGTCTTTTGTTAACGCGGCGTACACCGGTTTTGTTCGCAACGCCCGGAGAAGCGTCGGGGGACATTTTATCTTGGTCAGCCATCCTTTATTCCTCGCGAGTCCATGGGCCTGCTGGGTATGCTTTTCCGTCTGTTGCCAGAGCGAAACCACGGCTTAACGTGACGCCACCAACATACGTTGTGACCTGGTAGAGGTTAGGCGCGACGGTGTTCACGACATAACCAAGAGTGGTCCCTGAATTTGCCAGGGCGCTCTGAGGCTTACCGTCTTTCGTGAATTCAATAACGGCATAACCCCGCGACCGCAGACGCTGAACAAGTGCCGAACCGAACTGATCTTTGGCAGGCTGTTTCATCGTGAACGTAGTACGTCCCGGAGGATACAGCGCCGCCAGATGCGCAACGGTGTTATCTGCCATGCTCGTAGAAGCGAACATACTGGCATTTGAATAGTTGCCATAACCCGAAGAGACACAGCCAGTCATTAACAGGCTTGCGGCCAGCACCATAGCAGAGGTTAATTTCATTGCTGCTTTCATTATTAGCCCCTTGTGATAGTTACTTTTTCCTGGCTCGAACCGACGCCAATTACCAGATATGCCTTGTCAAACAGGCCATCGACAATCGTTCTGTCTCCCTGGGTACGCAGGTTTACCTGCTGCGTTTCGTCTTTAGAGAACAGCCCGCCTTCTTTACGCACAACCAGAAGGATTGGGGTTTCGCCAGAAGAAATCGTTTTAGGGAACTGGATAATGGTTTTGACGCCATCGTTATATACACGTACCGGTTTCCAGCCAGCAGAACCGCTGATTTTGTAGTTGAAATCCAGATTCCCCAGGTATTCACCAGTTTGAGGAATTGTGTTGTCACGCAGCTGCTTGGCTTCACGCGTCCGAATGGCATCCCATTTAGCCTGCGCGTCTTCCGGGTAGGTAAAAGACACATACGGCATAAATTTGGTGCGGCTGGTTTTAACACGCATACGATATGTGCGGCGGTCAGTCGTCACGACCAAAGAGGTATCAAGGCCCACATCCAGAGGCTTGATGATCAGATGCAGCTGCTGCGCTGCACCAGAACCAGTGATTGAAGGAGATACCGTTACGCGTGGATCACCAACGTCAATATTGTTGACGTTCTCTCCTGGCTGCAAAGCGACATCGCACAGCTGCAGTACGGCACAGACAATCTGCGTCTGGCCCGTTGTATACACGTAACTGATTGCACCGTCTGGCCCTGCAAATGGCTTACTGGTTACGCTGCCAGCACCGGTCTGCCATTTCTGACCTATTCCAATGGCTGCTCGCTCCTGTGGTGTGAGCGATGGCTCATTGTTAGAGAAATATTGGTCGGCCAGCGGATCACTACCGGGAGCCGCATTAGCCAGAAGCGGTAAGCTCAAAATTAACGCTGAGATAATTGACTTTTTCATGTTTCGGCCCCGAATTTACAGTTGTTTTGACCAGTTGAAATCTTTAATGAAAATACGATGTGGGTTCATCACATCATTGTTTTCGTTAATTTTTGCGTTCAGATTAGTGTTCTGATAAACGTTGACCAGTGCTCGCATTCGGACCGGTGGATTTTTTAACGTACCGTCGCGGTTACGTGTTGTCTCAATCCAGTCAACCTGCCAGGTATCTGGCGTTTGCTGCAGAACGGAAATCAGCTCAGTGCTGACCATTTCCGTTTTTGCACGGGTGAAAGGATTACGTTCTTTCGAACCATTCAGGTATTCATTCGCTTTTGTTGTGGCGGGATCATCCGGGAACAAAAACGCGTAGGTGCGCAATACGGACTTACGCTGTAGTTCACCATCTGGCGTAACCGTTCTGATGTGATCGATAAAGTTCCATACAGCGGTGCGGTAGTCGTCGATCTTCGCTGGCGGCAAACGGTCTGCCCGTGTCAGGCTGACGTAGTTACCTGCCTTGTCCTGTTCATAAACCATCGGGACAGTTTTCGATTGGCTCCCGATGTAAGTAATTCCCCCCACAGCGGCCAGACCGATAAGCAGACCCGCTACACCAATGAAAATACCCAGCGCCCCGAACTGCTGCACATGGCCCATGTGGATATTCCATGAACGACGTGAATTGAGATACGGATTAGGGCTATCAGGCTGAGGGGTTTTTTTACCGTTAAAAAGTTTCATGCAGCGACCTCATACTCATAATCATTTAAGTCCAGACCCTTAGTGCGTAGCCATTCATCAACCCAGCCATCACCGTATGTTTCGGACAGTTGTTTAACTGCAGCGATTGAATCGGGATCAGTAGCTCCCGCAAATGCCAGCGCAAGTGGCCCCAGCGCGAGCTGATACAGGCGGCGGCCTTCTTCGGATACGTAGTAGTAATCTCGTTTTGGTACGGCAGACGCGATAATTTCAATCTGACGGCGATTAAGCCCCATATTGATATACAGAGGCATGGCTTCTTCCTGCAGGGCGTGGCTGTTTGGCAGGAAGATTCGGCAGGCAGTTGACTCAATAATGACATCGAGAATGCCAGAGTTGGCCGCATCACTAAGCTGCTGAGTTGCCATAAGAACAGAGCAGTTTTTCTTAGCCATGGATTTAAGCCAGTCGCGGATTTTGCCCCTGAATTCTGGATGACCCAGCATGAGCCAGGCCTCATCGAGGATGATGAGTGTAGGACTACCATCCAGCGATTCTTCAATGCGACGGAAGAGATAGAGCAGCACCGGCAGCGCGTATTTCTGATCCATGTTCATGAGATGTTCAATCTCGAACGTCATGAAGTCAGAAATATCAAGACCATCTTCTTCTGCATCGAGCAGATGACCCATGTTGCCATCAATGGTGTATTGTTTGAGTGCCTCACGAATGACATTGTTCTGAACCGTAACCGTAAATTCAGACAGGGTTTTGGAGTGAGTCTCAGACATACTCTTAATGGCGTCAGCAATAGCATTTCGCATAGGAGCATCAACTTTGACCCCGTTCAGGATCAGAATGGCTTCAATCCATTCCATCGCCCATGTGCGGCGTGTAGGAGTATCCAGTCGTGATAAAGGTGCAAACGCCAGCTGGTTATCATCACCGGCAATCGTGAAATGCTTCCCGCCTACGGCCTTGCAGGTAGCAAACATCGACAGACCTTTATCGAAAGTGAAAATGCGCGAGTTAGCGTAACGACGCCACTGCATAGCGGTTAACGCCAGATGGGTAGATTTACCTGCACGGGTTGGCCCGAACATGAAGGCGTGGCCGAGGTCACGAACATGCAGATTAAGTCTGAATGGCGTATTCCCTGACGTGACACAGTGTGTCAATGGTGGTGCGCCTACTTCGAACATCGGGCTTGGGGCTTTATTTTCGCCCGGCCAGATTGTACTGGTTGGCATCAGGTCGGCAAGGTTAAGGGTATTAACCAGTGGTCGCCGCACGTTTTCAACACCATGGCCCGGTAAGGAACCAAAGTAGGCATCCACCGTGTTCACGGTTTCAATTCGCGCGGCGAAGCCGGTATTGTTAACAGCCTTGCGCATAAACTCTGCGGCATCTTCGACCTTCTGGCGGTCCTCATTCATCAGGACAATGACACTGGTGATATAACCCTGACTGACCAAACCGGAGTTAGTCTCTGCAATAGCAGAAGACGCATCGTTGACCATAGACAATGCGTCTTCATCAACGTAGCCGTTATTGGTATTGAACAGCTGAGACATAAAACCGCGTACTTTCTGTTTCCACTTCCTGCGGAATGCCGTCAGCTTTGAAATGGCTTCGTGAGAATCGAGGAAAATAAAGCGCGTGGACCAGCGGTATTCACATGGCTGTTCGGCCAGCTTAGTGAGAATGCCCGGATAAGATTCAGAGGGGTAGCCTTCAATCGCCACAACCTGAATGAAGTTTTTCCCGATACGTGGCGTGATGCCAGGAATAAACTCCTGACCACCAATGAGGCTATCCAGATAAATAGGATTGTTTGGCAGACGTATAGGATGTTGCAGCCCCGTAATGCAATACTGCAGGTACTCCAGCTGCTGATCCATCGTTGCAACGGAGCCGTCTTCCTGTTCGATTTTCACGCCGTTCAGTCGCTCAACCGAAACAGCCTGTGAGAGGTTCGCCTGAATGATGCTGATTTCATGCTTAAATTTTTCAATGAGATTCAGCGTAGCGTCTTTATCAGTGGAGGCTTCGCGGTCGTCATCAAACATCAGTTCCGTAAATTTGCTTTCTGCCAGCGCTGGCGGGAACCAGGTGAAGGTAACGATAAAGCACCCTTCATACAGTTGCCCCAGCTTTTCAAACAGACGGCGGCGTTCTTCATCCACGGCAGCGGAAACACGATCAGGAAAGTGTGAAGCGTTTCGGTCACTGTATGACGGAGCCGGGTTACGCATTGCATCAACGTGCATCATCCAGCCGTTGCCGAGTCTGCCAATCGCTTTATTAATGCGAAATGAGACAAGCTCTCTTTCCTGGTCGGTCGCGCTCGCGTTGTCTGCACCTTTAAAAAAGAATGACGCCATAAAAGAACCGTTCTTACATACAATCACGCCATCATCAACAACAGCGGCGTAATTCAGCATGTCGGCTAAGGCTTCATCCTTCGAGCGATGTTTTTTAAGGTGATATTCCTTCACCATACGCTGATAGTAAGCCAGCATCATGCCAAGCAAGATCAGCCCTATCAGCGCAACTAAGACAGGAATTGCGGTATTCATTTTTTCACCCTTTCATAACGTTTGCCTTGGGTTCCTGTATTTTTGCGGAACGGCGTAGCGCGGGGCGCATAATACGGCTGGCTGTATTTGAGGCTACGCAAATAAACTTGGCGTAACATCGGATCTGATTTAGCCATTTTCCTTAACAGGAAAAGTGCTCCCGCCCAAATCACGATGCCTACACCGGCAGCGATCCAGTCTTGTGAAGTAAAGATAAGGACCGCTGCCAGCAGGATTGAAAACATAACCAATTCACGGTCCCCGCCCATGAAGAGGTTCGTTCTTGAAGCCGCCCTACGAATGGGGATCGTGCGTAATGCCATGGTTATGCCACTCCCCCTGTTTTAGAGCTGGTCAGCATTGCTGCCAGTTCTGCACCCTGCCCTGTGATTGCAGACAATGTGTTTTGAGCCGCAACCAGGAAGCTAAGAACAAGAACAATGAAAATCAGGGTACGAAGGAACCCGTTCATATCACCGCCGAAGATCAACATCGCGCCTGCACCGACCAGGCCGATAATGGAAGCGGTATATGCAAATGGTCCTGTAACAGAAGTACGGATGTTGGTCATCCAGTCATCGAACGGCAGGCCACCGCCAGATGTGTTTGACGCCAGAGCAGGTTCAGCTGCCATGAAAAACAGCATCGCGCCCAAAAATGCAATAAAGGCGTGTTTGCTGAGGTTGAAGTGGGAAAGACCTGTTTTCATTAAATAACCCCTTACTAAGGTTGTTCTGGAACGATTTGAATAAGGTTGAGCTTTATGGCCTGCCCGTTGGCCTGAGTTTCGTTGCTGTGTGTGGTAGATATGTCCTCCATTTTTTAAGCTGCAATGAGCTGGGAAATATATTCCCCGTTTTCATAACCCTGAATCTCGCGGATTTCTTTAATCCGGCGACCCTCAGTAGTTTTAGAAATCTGGACGATCACGTTGACCGCTTCGCCAATTACCGGCTCAATTTCTCGCGGAGCAAACGGGTTACGTGAGATCAGTGAACGCAGACGCGTGAGAGCAGAAAGCGTGTTGTTGGCGTGAAGTGAGGCCGCGCCGCCCTCATGCCCGGTGTTCCAGGCGTCAAGCATATCGAGGGCTTCCGGGCCGCGTGTTTCACCTACGAAAATACGGTCAGGTCGCATACGCAGGATCAGACGAAGAATGTCTGTCATGGTGACGTCAACGGTGGTGTGATACTGAACAAAGTTTTGCGCGGCGCACTGCAGTTCGCCCGTATCTTCGATAATGCAGATACGCTCGTCTGGAAACTGACGAACTATTTCAGCAATGATGGCGTTTAACAGCGTTGTTTTCCCTGAACCAGTACCACCAATAACCAGAATATTTTTATGCGCGGCAATTGCGCGACAAATAAAATCAGCCTGCGCCCTGGTCATTACGCCTTTATCTACATATTCATCCAGAAGGAAAATGCGTGAGGCTTTCTTACGAATAGCAAAGGTTGGACCTGCAACCAGTGGCGGCAGCTGACCCGCAAAACGGGAACCATCAATAGGGAGTTCACATTCAAGAAATGGCGATTTGTGATCGATAATCTTTTTGTGAAAGCCCGCGATAGTTTGAAGAATGGTTTTTGAACGTTGTACAGGCACTGTTCCCATGCAGAACATAGGCTGACCGAATTTCTCACGCCACAGCTTGCCATCCGGGTTGAGCATGATTTCCAGCGTTTCAGGATCTTCCAACGCTTCCATCAAACTTGGCCCCATGTCCCTTTTGAGCTTTTCTATCGCTCTTAAATCAACGGAATCTACAGCGTCCATAATTCCTCTTTTTCTTTACACAGCTTTTACAATAGAAATTACGGCAAACGATATACCGAAACAAACTTGCAAGCAAGAGTTAATCCAGCATTAAAGCGAAATTATTGGTGGTTCGAAGACGGGGAAAGGAGATGTTTTTTAGCGGCTAAAATCTGCATCCCTGCAGAACCATCCTTTTTTGGCGTTAACTGTCTTTCTTTTCCTGCATTTTTTCCAGCATTGCCTTTGCTTCCTGGCCTAACTTCTGGCGTGCCTGATCACTCCACATACGTACCCGAAAGGCTTGCTGTTCGGAAAGTATGACGGACACTCTTACATAGCCAGGGGGAAGGCTCTTAACAGGTTTTCCATCAGCCATCAGCATAAGGCTGTGTTCATCAAGATCAGTTGTTTCAAGGAGAACGGGAAGGGCTACATCGAGGGCATTAGCAATGGATTCCATCACCCTTAAAGATGGGTTCGCTTTTCCATTTGTTAGGTCCGACAAAAAAGAGATTGAAACCCCAGCTTTTTGGGAAAGTTCCTGCTTTGTCATACCTCTTTCTTCAAGCAGTCTGAGGATGTTAGTAAAAAAAATTAGGTTGTACACGATACGCTTACGCCTCGATGTAAATTTTAGCGGCTAAAATGTTGACCGAATCAAATTGTTTAGCTAAACTCTATATTTCCTAGTCACAGAGATAGAGATCTGCATATGAAAAATCTTAATCGTTTTCAGTTTATCGGAAATCTAACAAAAGACACAGAGTTACGGTATACAGCAAAAAGCACACCGATCGCAATTTTCGATATAGCGGTTAACGGGAGCTATAAAGAACAGGAAAGCGGTGAAGTCAAGGAATATACCGACTTTTTCCGTATCAAGGTATGGGGTAAGGCTGCAGAAAACGCTGCAAAGTTCTTGGGGAAAGGTTCACAGGTTTTTGTAGAAGGTTCTATGCGTAACACTCAGTATGAATCGAACGGCCAAAAAGTGTATGGCATCGATTACATTGCTGAGAATATCCAGTATTTAAATACAAAATCCCCGGCAAGCAGTCCCGCAGCTGCAGGTAATGAAAACTGATTACTATGGCAACATAGTATAGAATGAAGGCCCGCTATGGGCCTTTTCTCAATTCGCAGATAAAGCGGCTGAGGCTTTTATGACAGATAACAAAACACATTCAGAACTCGATAAGCTGAAAGAGGCTGCACTGGCCCAGCGTAAAAAAACTATCGACGAAAAGAATACACAAAAGCAGCTGACGCTTTTCGATATTGCTCCATGGCCTGATTCCATGCGAGCACTACCTAACGACTATGCGCGCTCTGCGCTCTTTACTGTTAAAAATAAGCGTCAGCCCCGCGAAGCTCTGCAAAAAAAAGAAATTTATCATATCAATAAAGACGTGCGTATCACGTATACCGGACTTGAGCTAAGGGCCGATGATGACGAGTTGGTATGGCAGCAGGTTCTGGAGTACGCCAAAAGGAAACCCATGGGAGAACCCATTACTTTCACTTTTTATGAACTCTGTCAGGATTTAGGATGGTCTTACAACGGGCGTTACATCAGTAAAGCTGAGGAGTGTCTTACCCGGCTCCAGGCAACGGCCATGCAGTTCATTTCTGATCGCGTCGGGCAATTGGAGTCGGTTTCTCTAATCGGACGATTTCGCGTTATTGAGCGCGGTACGCGGTTATCGCGCTGTGAAGTGATGATTGATAAGGAAATGGTTTTACTCTTTGCCGGGGACCATTATTCGAAATTTGTTTGGGAAAAATATCGCAAGCTCTCCCCCACCGCTCGCCGCTTGTTTGATTACTTTGGTTCTCACCGCGAACCCTACCCTATGAAACTGGATACCTTCAAGCTGATGTGCGGTTCTGATTCAGATCGCATTAAAAAGTGGCGCGAACAGGTCAATAAAGCCTGCGTTGAACTTAAAGAAAGCGGCCTCATTCACAGTGCCTGGGTAGATAAAGATCGTATCTACTGTAAGCGAAGCACTGACGAACCTAAATCTGATGGCGACACTTGAGGGGCAACATTACGACACTTGAGGGGCGAGTTATTACCGCCCTTTTTTTTTGCCGTAAGTTTAGCTACCAAAAAAAATGTTTAGCTGTACATAGCTTAATCACTTTCTCAAATCATCCCCCGTTTCTGTGGATAACCTTGTTTATAAACCGGTAAAGTTATGACATATGAGGGGCGGAATTACGACATTTGAGGGGCGTCATGGTGACATATGAGGGGCGATTTCATGACACTTGAGGGGCTGCTTTATGACATATGAGGGGCGAAATTACGACACTTGAGGGGCTACTTTATGACATATGAGGGGCGCATGTGGATATTTTTCCCCTTAATAATCATTGTTTTAATTGAGTTTTGCACACCCCTCTAACCAGATCTTTAACCGATCTTTTAACCGATCCTTTAACCACTTTTAACCAAAAAAATTAACCTTATTTTTAACCGCGTCTAACGACGCCCCCGAAGGGGGGAAACCCCCCTTCTCAATCCCTCCCGGCCGCAAGCGGCCTCCCATCCCCCCAGGGGCAAGCCCCTCGACCGCAAGCGGTCTTCACCCCAAAATGACTCACTCGCTTCGCGAGCTTAGGCCGCTTCGCTCTGCCAGAGATAAATCTCTGGCGCAGTCCCACTAACCAACGTGCAAAGCATCTGGCCGTTAAAGGATTTCTGCTCCGGGCCTTAAAAGGCCCAAAGCAGAAACCTTAACGGATGATGTAACTACTTAATAACTCACTCGCTACGCGAGCATAGGCCGCTTCGCTCTCGGCAAAGTACCTTTGCCGGGCATAGATACTCGCTAGAGATACCAAGCACACTTCGAAATACTGAATGCGCTACAGAACCGGAGGGTTTACGCCAGAAAGAAGGGCTTTAAAGGGATCGTCTTAGGATCGTTATGCGAAATTGGATCATTTTTCGAATGTTCTAAATTGGTGGCTCCATGTTCCATTTTGGTTGCATGGACCGTATTTGATGATATAATGAACACTCAATAATATGATGGAGCGCTGGAATGATTGGTAGCTTTAAGGACGGCCAGAACGGTGAGCTTGCAACGTTCTACGTGCATGGGACACGGAGCGCACAGATACCGGCCATCATTGAAAAGCCGCTTCGCCGTAAGCTGTCTCTTCTGGCCGCTGCCAGCAGTGAAAAATCATTGTTCTCGCCGCCCGGTAACAATTATGAACGCTTGCAGGGTAATCTCGCTGGATGGTCAAGCATTAGGGTGAGCATTCAGTGGCGTCTAATCTTTCGCTGGCGCGATGGCCATGCTTACGACATTTATCTCGATCCACATAAGTACCGCTAGGGGGGAATATGGATACGATCACCGCAGAACCAACCACTGTAGGCGAAATGCTGTCAGAAGAGTTTTTAAAGCCGCTAAACATCACCCAGGCAGAGCTGGCATTGGTAATGGGTGTGTCCCGCAAAGTTATCGGTCAGATAATCAATAACAGCCGCCGTATCAGCGTAGCAGAAGCCTCACAGCTGGCCGTATTGTTCCAGACTGATGAAGACTTCTGGATTAACCTGCAGGCCGCTCATGACCGTTGGGAGAGCCGGAATATTATAGCGAATAACCATTTCCGCCCTATTCAGGATCTGCTCGCGGAGGCAGGCTGATGATGAATTACGTAGAAATAGCCCGGAGCTGGCGATTACAGAACCCGGAACATGCCGATAGCGGCATAGTGCTGATCTGGAATGATGCGGTTTACGGCTGGAAAAACTGTCTGCGTGACCCTCAACATGAAAGACCTGGTGCAATAGCTATTGATTCCAGTGGGCATATTTTTATTGCCGAAGGCGGTAACGAGTATGATGGCGCGAAGTGTTGGGTAGTTTTGGAAAATAAGAAGGAACTTATATGAATGATAATGCGCATTTTGAAACTGTATTTTCTACATTTCCGCTATTTTATTTTGCAATGGTTGTTGCTGGTTTGTCGTATATAACTTTTGCAGTAATGATGAATTTAATCAAGCGTAGTCAGTTTTTAAAGAAAGTTTTAGATGGTAAGTATGATCTACCTGAAAATGGTGATAATGAAGAAGAGGTCTGGAAGAAGGAACCATTTTTAAGTTTTATAAAATGGGACAGAAAACGCTGCATTATCCAGTCAATAGTATCTGCCATTTTCTTTGTTTTGATTATTGCATCATTTATTTATTATCTGCTTGAGGTGGGGACCAAAAAGGATTTATATCTGTTCGTGTTTACTTTTTCATTACTTGCAAGTTTTCACAATTTAATAAAGTCAATTGACGCGATGATTGACGCCAAGAAAATGAATAAAGATCTCAAAGAGAATATAAGTGCTGAATTGTTTAATTCACACTTCACAAAATTTATCAAAAGAGAAGGTATTTATTTATACTGCTCTCTATTTTTTGATATTGCATGTATCATTGTCATTGGCTGGATGCTGTATTCAGAATTTGTCGGGAAATAGAATAAAACACTTCACATTATAGGACAAAATGTCCTATAATGTTTGTGAAGGCCGGGTAAGTCACTCAGGTCAATTACCGGAGAACTCCGATGAAAGATTTACTTAAGAACCTCCCTCCCCTTGTCGATACTGTAACTGTTAAAGTTGCTAACGTTACTAAGTATGATGATCACCAGGTAGAAATTCGCGAAGCTGATACCAATCTTCTTATCTGGCGAGCATGGGATTTTGAACCGGATTTTGAATATAATTTCAAGCAGCAGCTGCAGCGTTTCATCAAGAACTGATTCGCAAACTGGCCCGCATAGCGGGCCTTCTCTTTTAGCAGGAGAATACAATGAAAATGAATAATTAATTCCCATAATTACGGGATTATTATTTGAGATAACTACCTGGTAGCTATGATTAGGTATTTAACTCTTGATGTATAGGACAAAATGTCCTATTATGTTTGTGAAGGCCGGGTAAGTCACTCAGGTCAACTACCGGAGAACTCCGATGAATAACGAAGTTATCGTTACTGCTCGTAAACTTACAGATTATGAAGAACGCCTGATGTTTATGCCGAAATTTTTCGGTCAATACTGGCATTTTGTGGAAAACCACACTTATAACTGGATGCGTAAATTAAGCCCTGAAAATAAAAGCCAATATTTAAGTAGTGCGCTGGATAAAATCGAAGCCCATTACGATGGTGGTGAATGGGATTTTTATGAGCTTTCGAATGGTGGTTATTTTATGGCACCAAACAGCCGTGAACATTACCGTATTTCTGTCCAGGGTAATTACTTTGACGGTTTGTTAACCGCAGAAGCTGCAGGTATGGTAGCAACCAGTTTTGTGCTGGCCCAGCTTGCTAATTCTAATCTGCCATTTTCAGAAAGATGCAGTGCTTATTATCATCAGCTGTTTGATTACGCCAGCGGGCATCAAGAATATGCGCAGTTCCGTGCGGCCATCGATTAAGTGAGTCTTTATCCCCTGCTCTGCAGGGGATTTTTCAGGGGTTTAATATGTCCAAACATTATCCTGGCGATGACTCTCGCGATCAGCAAATGGATGCCATTGCGCAGCAGCTGCCGGACGACCATCGCATTCTGGACGCAGCGTACTCAGCGTTAATTGATTTAAATAAAGCCTGTATGACCGGTGATCCGCAACAGCGTCATGATGCTGTTTACCGGTTCGAAGCCTGTATCTGGAAAATGAACGGTAAAACCTTCTTTGGGTGTAATGCCGGTGAACATGAAGCGGCTCATGTTATCAGTGAATATTGCCGTGCTGATGACGGTAGCGTTCCTATGTGGGGCCAGCACGGTGATTTTATCATCGAAAGTTTCAGTGGTATGCGAGCAAGGGTTAAGGTCGAAGCCGGATGTATGATGGGTTATCTTTCCACCTCGTTTCATGCCGTGGATTTAGGCGCACCCTTTGTATCCGAAACAGGGTATCGTTCGCATTTCGTTCGGCTTTCAGAAGTAAGACCAGGAGAAACCGTTGATGCACACGTTTCCCGCGTATTTCAAAGCCTGATTGACGCCAGAAAGAAACCTGCTTTTATCGCTGCTGATTCCCGTGACAGGCTGGCATCTGAGCCTTTGCCTGATTGGTTAAACTCCCTTTCGCCCCCCCCTGACAGAACGCCTCTAACGCTTCCTGACGGCTTTGTTAGGGTCGAGGCGTTATTACCCGCCTCTAAAGCATTTGTCGCTCGTAAATGGGCTGTAGCAGCTCAGGAACGCATTACAGCTATTATTCAGCGAGAACGTGAGGCTGAAAGAGAGGCTATGAGGGCCGAAAGCGAACGGCGCAAGCAGCTGGCAAAGGAGCGTCCCAAAGAATACAAAGATCGGATGATTACGGTTCAGCACTATAAGGAATTTTACGTTGGTGCTCGATGTGAAATCGTGAGTGTGCATCATCCGGTGTTTGCTAAAAATATTGGCACTATTGTAAAAATCGTTACGATATACGATTCAGGATGCGTGGAGGCGCATGAAGATAAGCCTATACGTTATCGAATCAACCGTCGCGGAACTCAGGTAGTGGATTTTGACCCTACTTGCGTTCGTACTTTTTACAATGTTGATCAACTGAAATTACTGGAAGACAACAAAACAGGTGAATCGTAAATGCAAACTAAACCCTACCCTGTCTCAATAAGGTCAGAATGTTTTTTACCCTTTGGTGCGGGATGGGTTTGTCCGACGCCAGAAGAAATTCGTACTTTGATGCAGATAGCAGAGCTAACAGGAAGCAAAGCGGCCACACTCACCGGCCTGAAAGACAGCCGAACCGTCAGGCGCTGGATTGGGGGGGATACCCCCATTCCTTTTTCGGCCTGGGCTATCCTGGTTGAATATGCAGGATTGGGTAAAATCTGGAAGGTGTGAAAAGAATTTTAGCCGCTAAAATTGCAGTGTAGGACAAAATGTCCTATAATATTTGTGAAGGCCGGGTAAATCACTCAGGTCAGCAGCCGGAGAATTCCGATGAAAAATACACTTATCCATACTCACTGCAAGCGTTGCGGCTGCAGTCTCACCATGCTTAAACATAGCGTTTTTGGTGCAAATTCATTAAAGGCTGAATTAGGTCAAATTTGTGCTGAATGTCTTACGCCAGAAGAAAATCAACGTATCAGTAAAGAAATCATGGAGCTTGCTGTTCGGCGCGTATGCCAGCCAACATTAACGCTTCATCGCAGAGGACACTAGCTAACCGGTTCAGTGTCTGAATCCAGCAGGAGGCCAGTATGACCAATGTCGTTAAATTTCCTCGTCAAGAGGACAGTAAACCGCAGCAGGGCCAGCCAGTCGAGAATGCTGCCGGTCAAACATCAGGGAGCGCCATGCGTAATATCATGCATGGTGTCATTGGTGCGGTGTACATGGTGCTGGTCATTCTCTGGATTCCTGTTCGCTTCCTGCTGATCGCGAACGTTGTCATTCAGTTTTTCAAAATGATGTTTAAATGGAGCGATGGCGCGATTGCTGCAGCCTGTCCGTTTGTGATCAGTTTCCTTGTGCTGGCTGTCCTGACTTATATTATGGCAACATGGAAACCCAAAGTGCCGTAATGGTATTGAGTTGTCATTTTATGCAAGAACATAAAAGGAGTCTGATTGTGAGTGGAGGTTTACTCAGTACGATTTTTAAGGGGCAGTTTTATGTGTTCCTGTTTGTGGGCCTAATTACGCTGCTGCAGTCTGTGCTATTCGCAGTTGTGGGTGAGTACAGGCTTTCCCTTCTTTGCCTGCTGGCGTCAGTAACTACTCCTGGACTGGCCCCGTTTGATAGCTATGAAGAACCATTAAAAAGCCCGCACGCGGCGATACGCGGTCTTGCTACCTTTGGTAGCCGTCATTACCGGCTGTGTCGCCTGATTTGCCTGGCGGCGGCGATACTGATGCTAGTGAGTATCAAAAATTAAACCGGCAGTAGCCGGTTTTTTTTCACTCATTTCTTGTCATTACCCTTTTGTTTAGCTAAACTTTTGTATAGCTAAACATGGAGGGCGTTATGACAAAGATTTTAACTACCGCAGAACACAATCAAGCGAGAGCTGATCTCGCCACATTAACCGCTGTCGTTGAGAACTACGCAGTTACCCACCCCAAAAAACATGGCTGGAGTACCCTGGGCGCATTTTGTATGCCTGCAGTTTTCGTTCTTGTTGTTGGATACTCCATCATGACGGATATAGATCCACTGACTGGCGCAGTATTCTCATTGATTGGATGTGTCATGTTGTATGGCGCTGTAGGGGCTGCAGGTTATCTCCAGGGAAAATGGCATAACGATGAACTTGATATGTCAGATCTTCATAAAATTCGTGCTTTTTCTCCATTTGTGAAACAGCTAATCACTAACGGCATGGCAAAGAATAACGGTCTGCTGACTTATACCCTGCTTGAAAGCCTGCTCTGTGAAATCGAGTTCGCGCTGAAAGAAGATGACCTGCGTTTCAATATAAATAAGCAACTTAATGTGTAGCTGCGATTTTAGCGGCTAAAAAGATTGTACAAATCATTTTGTTTAGCTAAACTAAATCAAAATGTAAGACAGAGGCTATTATGACAGGTGCAGGAAATATCGAGGTTCCAACCAAGGAACGGCTGAAAGAGGTCATTTTACCGACCTTATTCAGCGATGCAAATGCGATAAGCAGATATGGCGAATCGGAAATTTCTTCTAATGCTATGGACCGCTACTCGTCGCTTATGGAAAAGTCAGCTGTCTCCGCATTATCCGGCTCAATAAGCCAAATAGTTAATGCGCTGGCTGAGGCCGATCCCCGGACCATTGCAAGGAAACCATCATGGTTTTCCCGTTTCTCAGGTACACATCTTGAAAAAAAGGTTCGTTATCAAAAAGCTCGCATGAATGTTGAGGCTTTAATTGGTGAAGGGAAAAGTTTCATGGAGCACGTATACGAAATGCTTCATGCGCTTGAAGATCTCATGGTGATTCATCATCAGGAAATTGAAAGGCTCAAAGTTTACATTGACGCCGGAAGGGAATTTTTACGCGAAGTACCAGAAGAACCGAAAGCCGACGACCTGAATATTGTCTTTGATAAGCCGCGTGAACGATTTGCCAGGAAAATCGCAAACCTTGCTACGTTGCTTGCTTCGCATGAAATGAGCGTCACGCAAATGAAAATTACCCGCGCTCAGTGCATTGATATTCTGGACCGTTTCAACGAAACCGTGAATGTCCTGGTTCCTGTCTGGCGACAACATACCCTGTCGCTAATCACGACAACAAACATGGACCCGGATATGGTCAGTAAAGCTACCCAGGCACACCAGGCGCTTATGAAAAGTCTGCATAAGAGTTTAGAGGGGATTGATAAATGAATACTCAAACTGCCACCAATACAGCAATTACGCCGTATGTCATTAATGCAACCGAACTGGAAAAGTTTGGTTTACGCCAGGAAGATGAATCTGAGATTCAGGCTGTTGCTGAGCGTATTGATGCCAGCAACCCGGACACGGTGTATCAGTTTGGCCGTGATGTTGCGGAAAATACTGCAGCTTATGCAGATAGCCTTTTGGAACAGATCAGAAATAAAGATTTGGATGACGCTGGCTCTAAGCTGACGGAAGTCGTCAACCTGGCCCGCAGCGTGAATGTTTCTAACCTGACGGAAAGCCGTTCTAACCTGCCGGTCATCGGTCCGATTATCAATAAAATTCGCACACGGGGTAAAAATTTCGCGGCACAGTTTGATTCTACCCGCGAGCAGATAGATGCGCTGGTATCTGAGGTGTCTATTACGCAGCGTAGCCTGGCTGCTAATAACGGTGCATTGCAGCAGATGTTTGAAGAGGTGGTAAAAGAACATCACCTTCTTGGCGTCCACATTGCCGCAGGCAAGGTCCGTCTTTCGCAGCTGCAGCTGCAGGCTGAGAAGCTAAGAGCGAGTGTCGGAAATAACCCTGCCTCTTTCCAGGAAGTAGCCGATCTCGATACGCTGATTTCTAATCTGGATAAGCGAATCGGAGATTTGATCGTGTCTCAGCAGTCGGCCATGCAGGTTCTGCCGATGATTCGTATCATCCAGGCGAATAATCAGAACCTTGTTGATAAATTTCATAGCGTTAAAGAAACAACGGTCCCGAACTTTAAGAGACAATTCCTGTTGGCTATTTCCCTGAATGGTCAGCGTAATGCTGTTAACCTGGCGAATGATATTGATAACGCCAATAACGAACTCCTTCGCAGTAACGCAAAACTGCTGCACCGGAATGCGGTTGAAACGATGCGCGCTAATCAGCGGCTTGTAATCGACGTCAGTACGCTTAAAGAGGTACAGGATACGCTGATCCAGACTGTCGGTGACGTTATTAAGATTCAACGTGAGGGGGCGACAAAACTCCGTGAGACTGAAAAGCAGGTGTTAACCATGCGTGAAAATCTCAGGGCCAGACTGACTCAGAAAGGGATCACTCAGGAGGTTTAAGATGGTTAAGACTGACAGTATCGGGCAGGAGGTATCTGCCCTTGATAAACGTACCCGCACTATCAGCAGAAGCGGTATCGTTTTACTTATCTCAGGGCTGGTAACACTGGTCGTTGCGGGAGTAGGCTATGCTATTTCGCGTTTGTTAAGTCCGGGTATTAATGATTTTATGATAGATGTACCGGGGCTATTGTTACCTTCTGCCGGTCATGGAGAAGCAAGTGATGTGTTCTCATCTGCAATGCCATTCACATCAGCGTTCTCAGGCTACCTTTCATCGCCACTGTTCACCGCTATCCCGGTGGTGATTGTTGTTGTGTACGTTGCTTTTAAGGTGTTTGACGGGGAAGGTGTAACGTCCGTTCTTCCTCTATTGGGAATCCTTCCCGTCATCTTCGGAGCCAAGATGATGTTGAGTACGTTAACTGAAACGCCAGAAGATGATTCCTCTTCGCCGACAGAAGTAGTCAGGCAGCTTATCAAGGATGATAAGCCAGCAGAGCTTGTTACCTATCTTGAAAAAATCAGCGGCCAGACTCCAGAAACCGCCAAGTTACTTGATTACGTCAAAGCGCAGGCCAGTATCCGGGAGAACAAACCCGATATCGATCTGGTCAGGAAGGTTGTAGCCGACTATCAACGTAATCCAGCTGAGCCTGTCCCTGCTGATGTCAGATACGGGCTTGAAATGACTGCTTTTAAGGAAACAATCACGCCACCGGCTACCCGTTATGCGCAGGGAAAACTGAAAAAGGCACGTTTCTTTACCTCTGTTTCATCTGCAGGATTTTCGATTAGTGGGATTTTAGTTCTCCTCGGAGGCATGTTATTCCTGTGGGGGGCGCAGATGAAAAAACGAGTAGCTTTCATCAAAGATGTTGCACTGAAATAACCCGGTTATCCGGGTTTTTTCGTTATATCCATTAAAAAATGGATTTTAGCGGCTAAAATGATTGACCCGTAAACTATGTTTAGCTAAACTGTGTTTGCGGTGTCATTGAGGCGTCCAGTCAAAGACGTTGAATTTGGAAGTAAATTTTATGACGACTGTTAATAGTAATGACCCGCACGTTGCCAAAACTGGCGATGAAAAAAGTGAAAAAAAACGCCTGACTAATGAGGTATTTGCAAGAGTTACCCGAAGCCTGAATGTTGGTAAGCAAACGCTTGAAATCGCTTACGGCGTACTGGTTGAAGGGAGGCCGCAGAAATATTTTGTTGAAACACTGGATATTTCTCGCGGGGCTGTTTCTCAGGCAGTTAACAGAGTGTGGGATGCCTATAAACAAGAAGTACCTGACGGCTTTGTGCGTATTGAAGTAGTGTTACCGGAGCGGCAGGCTTTCATTGTTAAAAAGTGGGCTGACGAGGCAAAACGTAAACAGGAAGAATAGCGATGGCTATGAAAGTATTGGTTACAGCAAATCAAAAAGGTGGTGTTGGCAAGACTTCCACCCTGGTTCATCTGGCATTTGATTTTTCAGAACGAGGCAAGCGGGTTGCTGTAATCGATATGGATACCCAGGGCAACGCCTCTTTTACCCTGAAACAGTTCTCGTCCGGCATTAAAGCGAATGAAATGTGGGGCGAGATCGAGCCAACTCGCTTTACCCAAATTCCTGAGAGCGGAATTTCTCTCATTGAGTCAGATATTCAGCTGGCAAACGTAGAAAAATTAAATCTGCCGGAAATGGTGAAGCAGTTCCGCCATAACCTGCAGCAGCTGGCCGACAGTGGCTTTGACGTCTGCCTGATTGATACTGCGCCTACGGTTAACAATGCGCTTATCGTTGCGCTGGCGAGCGCTGATTTTGTGGTATGCCCTATTGAGCTTGAGGTGTACTCAATTCAGGGTATTAAAAAAATGCTGACCACCTTCACCCAGGTGAAACGCAAAATGAACAGCAAGCTGGAATTTATTGGTATGGTTCCAAGTAAGGTAGATGGCCGCAATCCTCGCCATGTAAACCACCTGCAGGAGTTGCAGACGGCCTACCCTACGTTAATGGTTCCTGTGTCTGTCGGGTTGCGAAGCAGCATTGCTGATGCACTGGCTTCACATGTCCCTGTCTGGAAAATCAAGAAGACAGCAGCACGTAAAGCCAGCCAGGAAATGAGAGCACTGGCCGATCATGTTTTTACTAAGATGGAGATTGCATAATGACTAAAAAAAATTCTTCCGGCCTTGGCCTTGATACCGTTGGTGATCTCTCCGACTTTCTTGATGCGTCTGCAGGTGCTGAGGGTAAACCACTGATGCTGGACGTTGATGCGATTGATCCAGATCCTGAACAACCGCGTAAGCAGGACAACCCAGGATTCTCAGAGGAATCCATTAAGGAGCTGGCTGATACCATTAAAGCGCGTGGTGTGAAAATGCCTGTCTCCGTTCGCGAGAACCCGGAGCAAGCGGGGCGCTATATCATTAACCATGGAGAACGTCGCTGGCGAGCCAGTAAAGTGGCCGGGAAGAAACAAATTCCCGCTTTTATCGATAATGACTATAGCGACGATGATCAGGTCATTGAGAACATCCAGCGTAATGACCTGACGGCGCGTGAAATTGCCGTACACATTGGCCGCAAACTGGCTGAGGGGGTATCAAAATCTCAGATTGCTAAACGGCTTGGCAAGTCGCCAGCGTTTGTAACCCAACACGCAGCGTTGCTGGACCTGCCGGATTGTATAGCAGATGCTTTTAATAAAGGCTCAATCCGTGATGTTACCGTAGTTAATGAGCTGGTAACGGCTTACAAGCAAGACCCGGAAGAAGTTCAAAAACTGCTTGAAGAGAACGAGGGTGAAGACATTACCCGTAGTGCGGTGAAAGTTTTCCGTGAGTTCCTGGACGAAAAAGAATCCAGCAAGCGTGATCCAGACACCATTGACGCCTTCAATGGCCGTACCGATTCGGAAGCCGCCGAGGATGATACGGACGGCCACGATGATAACGATGTGACCGATAAGGTCCGTAAGACGCCAGAAAAGGAAACCGATCCTGATAAATTCAAAAAGGCTATTGTTATCGTTGAGTACCTGGGGGAGCAGGGCCGCCTTATCCTGACCAAGCGCCCAAGTGAAGAAGGACTTGCCTGGATTAAGTTTGATTCAACTGGTGTAGAAGAAGAGCTAAATCTCGAAAACGTGAAAATAATTTGCCTTATTGAAGGATAAAAGGTATCAATTTCCGCTCAGAATCCCGCAGTCGCGGGATTTTTTTTTAAGTAATTTGCAGTATTGCATGATTTTAGCGGCTAAAATATTATAATATAGCTAAACAAAAATTAACCGGAGGGGCCATGTCAAACAGTTCAGTCAGGGCAAGAGGATTTGAAAAAGCTGAGGCCAGTCTGAGGCTGGAAGGTATGGACCCTAGCGGAACCCCCCTTTATGAAGGTATCAAACAACGCATCATTGCCGGTGAAATTACTTACGAGCAGGGTAGAGCGGAGATATTCGAATATCATGCTCAACGTGCAAAACAACACCAGGCATGAGCGACAAAAAAGACCCGTATCTGTATCCGGGTACTGATACCCTTATCAACAACGCTGGGATCAGGGATAAAAAACAGCTTGAAGAGTTTGAGCGCGACACAGTAGCGCTTAACTTATCGCAGCTGGAAGAAAGCCCTATCATTGGTCCTTTCGACAAGCAGCGCCTAAAAGAAACTCACAAACGCATTTTTAACGGCATTTATCCGTGGGCCGGTGAATTCCGGGAAAATACCGGGATGATGGTCAAAGAGCGTTTGGGTAATCAGGTGATGTACGCTGATTCAGCCTACATTGAACCGGAGCTGAGTAAACTTTTTCTCTCCATGGAGAAAGAGCAATTCTTTCATGGAATGGACCCCGAAAAATTTTCAGAGCGTCTAGGGCATTATTACGGCGAGTTGGATGCTTTGCATCCATTCAGGGAAGGAAACAGCCGGACGCTGAGACAGTTCACGTCAGACCTGGCATTAAATGCCGGTATGAACCTGGACTGGTCTATGGTGGCAGCAGATGATGATGCAAGGAGAAAACTGTATCTTGCGCGTGACGTGGCCGTTATCAACGCAGATTCATCCATGCTTGCTGACATTATAAAAATAGCAGTCAGCCCTATCCCGACACAGACGGTTGACGATAACACCAGGAGTAACACCGACATGAGCAAACAGCGTGTTCTTGTCATGAACGGCCAGCGCGTGCTGCAAAGCGAAGAAGCAGGCAAATGGAAAAATGACAACGTTGATAAAGCGGGCAGCATAAAGCCAGGTATTTACCCGCTTTATCTGTCCAAGGGGCCGGATAAAGCCAGCTCTTATAATGGGCCGATTTTACACGCAGATAAACAATCAGTATATCAGCAGGTAGGTAAGCAGATTTTCAAGCATGATCGCCAAAATTTCGATAAACTGCCAGAAGTAGGTACGGAAAAGAGTATTTCGTATGACCAGACTTCCGGTAAAGCTCAGGTAGCAGCAGCCACAGAGAAGCAGGGCCGGAAGTTCTCCAGATAGCGAATAGCGTAGGAGTCCCGGATGAAGCCAACTACCCCATTTAAAAATCCCGGCGCGGTCCGGGATATCTCCCCCCCTCGTCAGCAGCCTGATATTAAACCTGATCTTATCGCAGAGTCGGAAGCTGTAAATATCCAGGAACAGGTACAGCAGCTGCATGACGAGCAGCAGCAGTTGATCAATGACCCATCCCATTTACAGGATTCGCAAACTGACGCCGGTAACATCGAGCAGGAATATAAGGATGCGGTAGAGGCGGCAGTAGCGGATAAAGAAACGCAGGCAGAAAACCTTGAAAACCGGCTGGAATCGCTGATAGACAAGCAGGAGGCGGTTCTGCAGCAGATGATGAGTCGTCAGCCTGGGTTTTTGGCTCTGCCCGGCCAGAAGGCAAAATGGCAGTCGCAGGTACAACAACAACAGTCATTGCTGAGTCGCCTGCAGAACCGGCTGGAAACTGTCAAAGAGATTCATGACGGGATGGGGTTACATGGCCCGCGTATACACGAACTGGCGACGGCCAAAGTGCGGCATGATAAACCAGAGCTTGCCGAAGGATGGGATGAAATGCGGGCCGCACAGCGAGCGCATGAGAATCTCATGCGGAAGCAGGCGAAAGAACAGAAAGAAAAGCTACAAAGAGAGCAGGCTCCATCACTAAGTAAAGGGAATGGTCTGAGCCTTACAAGAACAATAACTTGATCAGCTACAGAATCCCCGTCATGCGGGGATTTTTTTTCCGCAACAATTCCTACCCCCCAAAAACAGCGAAACCCCGATAAACGGGGTTCAGGCCGGTTGGCGATAAGGCACGCTACAACAAACTTCGCGATCCGACTACATAGGCTGCATTCCGCTTTCCCGCCTTACAGGGAGGTTGCCTAAACCTCGCCAGACCGTGAAGTAAACATATAACATCAAGTGCGATAATGCAATATCTTTTAGCTAAACAAAACCCGCCAATTTTAGCCGCTAAAATTAATTTTCGTTACGTTGTCACTACACCGGACCTACAGGGTAACAAAAATAGCTCACTAACGGTAAAGAACCTCGTCGATGATTTGAAATGGGCGACCTGGTTTTTTGCCTACAAAGTAACGGCCCCGTGGTAAGCGTTCGCCTTTCTTCAAACGGTAGATCCAGTCCTGGAAAGCAGGGCGGGATTTATAGCGGCCAAAGGCTTCCAAAGACTGTGTTACTTCGATAGTCTGGCTACCATGTTTTCTCATTTTACGCAGTGTTTCTTCCATCATTGACACGTTTTGCATTTAACTATTCTCCCAGGATTTTTTAGCCGCTAAAAGTTAGCGGCTAATAGTCACTTGTAAAATGTTGCAATGAATGCGACGGCTGCAGCCATTAAGGTGATCACCGCCGCCGCCATATTCATCATGGCAAGTTTTCTTGCCCCTTCTATGTGCGACCGCGATTTTCTGATCTCGTCCTGAACTTCTTTTCTGATTATGACAGCGGTTTCTGTAGCTGCAGATGTCAAAACACGCTCCATTACTTCCGTATTGGCCTTTAGCGCGGCGTTAAGGATACGGTCAGCCTTATCCTTCGCGCTGTAATCCCATTGCATCAGGGCGCTTTGTAGCTCGGATTTAAACTCATCCAGAATTTCTCCCTGTTTCTCCTGGCTTTCATCCAGCAAATACCGAAGCAGGGTAGGAACGACCATAATCGGATCGGTTTCATCCAGTGCTATACCATGCTTTTTAGCAATGAGCGCAATGAGTTCTTCCGTCTTATCATCCATCAGATCACCGTTGCTAAATCAAGCTGTTCGAAAACAAGGGCGCGAACCTGTTTCAGACGCTGGCGAACCATAATAGATAATGATTTATCTTCAATGGCCTCATCGAAGGTCTTGTAGTTTTCCAGCATGTCGGCAAAGTCCTGGCCGTGTAACTCTTTTTTGAGCGTAGGCAACCGGATAAGCGCATCCACCTTGTCTTTATTCACCAGGTACGCTTCTGATTCTTCGAATGGCACTCCCTGATCGGATTCCACCGCGCCCCAATACGGGTTAAGCCAGACAACAAAACGGGTTTCTGACGGATACTGCTCCACCATGGCCTTGAACCCCTCGACGGTGTAATCATGTGCCTGCCCCCCCACAATCGAGATATGAATGACAAGCTGTTTACCCATTTCATAAAGCAGGGCGGGGATTTGCTGGCTAATCATATAACTTGATAACGGAATAAATGACGGAGCGCCGTTATCGATAATAACGTCCCTGTCACCGGCTTCATCAATCCACTGGATGAGGGTATCCAGTTTGCGCTGATTAATTTCATCACCTTCCATGATGTTCAGCTGTCGGACGTTCAGTTTTTCATAATTAGAGAATGTCGGATTGAGCGGATCGGTATCGATGCACAGCGGTAGTTCACCTTTGCTAATCTTGTACATTCCCAGCAAAGCGGTACTAACGGATTTACCACAACCACCTTTTCCTTGCTGGGCGCTGTGAACAGCATGGCGTACCGGCACTGATTCAGCTTCACTTTGTTTTTTATTTTTGTCTGCAGTAGGCATTAGTTAGTCCCCTTCTTTTTTCCAGGATTAAAATTAAAAGTTGGCAGCTGACTGCCGGGATTCGTAGGCGGCTCTCTTTTGACCGGCGTTCTCTCCGGGATCACGTTTTCTTTCTTTGGTGACGGTCCGGCTTGTTGGCTTTCTTTCTTTACCGCAGCTCCAGCAGGTGTACTTTCGCTGACAGCAGCTGCACGTTTTCGCTCATCTATGTATCGCCGGACATGCCGACGAAAAGTTTCGTATGTGGTATTAACACGACCAGTTTCGTGCATGTGTTCCCATATCGTTGTAAGAGAGTAACCGGCTTCAATCGCGTTTTTGACGTCTTCCCGGATTGCCAGGAAGACTACCCTCGCGCTGTTTGCACTCTTGCCGTTCAGCCCCTTTTTCTGCTTAACCCACTCCTGTAGGTCAGTTAAATAGTCTTTTCCCATCCGATAACCTGCGTGTGTATTTATGAGGTATTTCTGTGTATTTCCGTGTGTATTTGAGCAGGATAACAGTTGTAAACCGCCCGGAAAACGTTGGTTTTCCGGTGTATGCGGCATAGTAACGCCGTTTTTTCGTTATATCCACATTTTTGCACCAAAAAACACGACATTCCACTTTTCTTTGTGTAGACTTTCCTTGGCGTAAACACCGGCGAAAGCCGGGCAGGACATGTAAAGTTAGCTAACCTGTAAACAGGTTATCAAACTTTACTCTCCCCTTATTCGCATCTTCGATTCTCAAGGGGAGTCCTGCTCTGCGAGGCTACGCGGCTACCGCCGCGAGTGAGGTCAAATGACGGAACAAGTGAAAACTACACGTAAGCATGGCAAGCACATTCGTGTGCCAGTTCTGCCAGAAGAAGAAGCGATCATTAAGCGCAACGCAGATGCCGCTGGTCTGAGTACAGCTGCATTTCTGCGTAAGGTTGGAATGGGTTATGAAGTGGAATCCATGGTTGATATTGAACAGGTTCAGGAGCTGAGTCGGGTAAATGGTGACTTAGGCCGACTTGGGGGATTGCTTAAGTTGTGGCTTTCCAATGACGAGAGAACCCGTAATTTTTCCGCATCGCTGATCAAAACTCTTTTGGGAAAAATCGAGTCAACCCAAAACGAGCTACGCACAGTAATGGACAGGATACTGAGCAAATGATTTTAGCGGCTAAAATCCAGGGGGCATCGTGATTTCGCGTCACATCCCAATGCGTAATGTTAAGAAAAGTAGTTTTGTTGAGCTTGCAAAGTATCTGCAAGACCCGCAAAGCAAACAGGAGCGCGTGGGCGTTATTAAGGTTACGAACTGTCATCAGGAAAACATTCTTGATGCAGCCCGCTATGATATAGAGCCAACACAGCGGCGTAACACGCGCTCTGAGGGCGACAAGACTTATCACCTTGTCATTTCCTTCCGTCCTGGAGAAAAACCGTCACAGGAGGTTCTGGACGCTGCAGAAGAACGTATCTGCGAGGCTATGGGATATGCCGATCATCAGCGTGTCAGTGCTGTTCATTACGACACTGATAATGTGCATATCCATATCGCTATAAATAAAATCCATCCACAAACTCACAACATTCATACCCCCTACAACGATTACAAAACCCGTTCAGCGGTATGCCTGGCACTCGAAAAGGAATTTGGCCTTGAAAGCGACAATCACCGGGCAAGTAAAACGCGATCTGAAAATAATGCGGCAGATATGGAAAGGCATTCCGGCAGAGAAAGTTTGCTTGGCTGGATAAAGAGGGAGTGCGCAGATCAATTAAAGAGTGCGGCTAACTGGCAAGAGTTACATCAGGCAATGCGCCAGAATGGGCTTGAGTTACGCCAGAAAGGAAATGGATTCGTTATTACTGGTCCCGATGGCCTTGCTGTAAAAGCCAGCTCTGTAGATCGCTCACTATCCCGCGCAGCGCTTGAAAAGAAATTAGGCTCGTTTGAGTCTTCCGTACCCGACACGAAACCTTCCAGACCTTCCCCGGAAGCGATTAAACAGCGATTCGGTTCAGCTGCACACGTTAAGCGGCCCGGAGATCGCCCGCCTCCAATGCGTGAAAACCGACAGGTTAACCTTGGCGATGTTCCCGTTATGCAGATTAACAGTGGTAAACGCTACGAGGGCAAACCGCTGGGTTCTCAGGGGGCAAGTACCTCAGATCTTTACGGGCGCTACCAGAGTGAACAGCAACGGCTTACAGCTGCCCGTAACGAAGCACTGCGCCTGGCAAAGGTTAAACGTGATCGCCTCATTGAAAACGCCAAAAGGTCAGGCCGGTTAAAGCGAGCAGCTATCAAGTTACTGAAAGGGCCGGGCGTGAATAAACGCTATTTATATGGTCTGGCAAGTAAGGCACTTGGGGAAGAACTTGAACGGGCAAATGCCATTTATAAAAAAGACCGACAGGCAGCTTATGACATTCATAAACGCCGTACATGGGCTGACTGGCTGCAGTTCAAAGCCGCAGGTGGTGATGATGAAGCGCTGAAAACTTTACGCCAGCGGAATGCACAGCAGGCCCGAAAAGAGGCCAACATTCTGCATGGCGATAAAGTCAAAAAAGATGGCCGTATCCCTGGACTGAAACCGGACAGCGTAACGAAGGAAGGGACGATTATTTACCGCGTGGGAGAGAGTGCTATCCGTGACGGTGGTAAACGTCTGGATGTATCCCGCGATGCCGGAGATGACGGTCTTCATGCCGCACTGCTTATGGCTAAACACCGTTACGGAGACAAACTCACCGTTAACGGCAGTTTTGAGTTTAAAAAACGCATCGTAGCGGTAGCCGCTGCGCGTGAGCTGAACGTGTCATTTGCCGATCCTGAACTGGAAAAGCTGAGACAAATTCTGACTAAAAAAGCGGCCCGCGAACGTGAATACATCCACATTCCCTTTGAGCAACGAGGCAAAGCCCGACAAGCCGGGGCCATGTGGGACACCGAAAAGAAATCCTGGTTTGTCGGTCCTTACGCAACCAGAGATCGGATTGAAAAATTTATCCGAATGAATGAGGAAAAAGACAATGAGCAAAGACGACAAAGATATGCCGGAACAGAACGAACCGATGCAGGACGAGAACGAAGCGGCACTGGAAATGCTACTGGGGCAAATGAGCCAGGATTCACAGGACGAAGCACCTCCGCTGATGCCGGAAACGGATATGGAACCAGCAGCAGCGGAAGACGAACTGGCACAGGCGATGCTGTTACTACAGCAGGAAGCCAGCCAGGAAGGAGTGATGACCCCCGTACAGGGAGAAGTCGAGCAGCCGAACCAAATGGCGAACGAGGACATAGTAAGCCCAACGTTGCGCGACCTGGACGCCAGCCGCCGCCCACAGCAAAAAACCGTCTGCGAGCAATGTCCGAACTCGGTATGGTTCGCATCGCCGGAGGAAGTGAAGTGTTACTGCAGGGTAATGTTTCTGACCAGCTGGAGCACAAAACAGCCGAACGTGCTGATCAACTGCGACGGGATATGGCTGGGGCAGGAGGAATAACAACGCCTGCTGAGGTTAAGAAACCGCTGAGTAGTGCTGAAAAATATATCAATGAACGTGAGCAAAAACGCCTTAAAGGGTTCGATATACCGAAACATAGAGGGTATAATTCTACTGATAAAGGTCTGTTTGAGTATGCAGGCCAACGTAAAAGCGGGCTGGAAACGTTAGCCCTGCTAAAACGGGATGATGAAATTGTTGTTATGCCTGTCAGCGATTACACCGCCCGGAGACTGAGCAATCTTAAAGTCGGGGAGTCGGTCACACTGACCCCTTCCGGTTCAGTAAGGACAACGAAAGGAAGAAGTCGATGAAAGAAAAAGAATCAACACCGGTGTTGTGTGAATCCCCTAAAGGAGTGGGGATAGTGATCCCACTTGTAACATCATGGCCGGATTCAGTCGTAGTAATGGATGTCACCCATGATGACTGGAAGATAAAAGAGGAAGCCAATGAGAAAGCCTAATAACGCTGTAGGGCCGCAGGTCCGTAATAAAAAGAAAACTGCGAGAGGGAAACTGATCCCGGCGATGGCCATCACTTCACTGGCGGCTGGCATCCAGGCTGCCACACAGTATTTCGCTTACAGCTTTAATTATCAGGAACTGCTGGGGCCAAACTTCAATCACATCTACGCGCCGTGGTCCTATTTCAAATGGTATTCAGCATGGCATGACCGTTTACCTGATGCGTTTTTTGCAGCTGGCAGTGTCGGGGCTACGGTCGCTGCCGGTGGTCTGGTCCTGACTGCACTGACAAGTATGATGAAAGCAAACTCATCCAAGGCGAATGAATATCTTCATGGTTCTGCAAGATGGGCTGACGAGCAGGATATTAAAGCTGCTGGCCTGCTGGGGAATGATGAAGGGGTTTACGTTGGCGCATGGGAAGACAAAAACGGCCAGCTGCAGTATCTGCGTCACAACGGCCCGGAGCACGTTCTGACATATGCACCTACCCGTTCGGGTAAAGGTGTCGGCCTGGTTGTTCCCACCTTGCTTTCCTGGAAACATTCAACGGTAGTGGCTGACCTTAAAGGTGAACTGTGGGCGATGACGGCGGGCTGGCGTAAAGAATACGCCAAGAATCTGTGTCTGAAATTCGAACCTGCAGCTGCCAATGGTTCCGTCGCCTGGAATCCTCTCGATGAAATCCGTGTGGGTACTGAAAACGAAGTTGGCGACGTTCAGAACCTTGCCACGCTGATAGTTGACCCGGACGGTAAAGGGCTGAACGACCACTGGCAGAAAACATCACAGGCGCTTTTAGTTGGTGTGATCCTCCATGTACTTTACAAGCACAAAAATGATGGTACGCCAGCAACGCTTCCGTATGTTGATTCCATCATGGCCGACCCGGAAAGAGGGGCTGGGGAACTGTGGATGGAAATGACGCAATACGGCCACGTAAACGGCGAGAATCATCCGGTTGTGGGTGCAGCTGGCCGAGACATGATGGACCGCCCGGAAGAGGAAGCCGGTTCCGTGCTGTCTACTGCAAAATCTTACCTCGCCCTTTTCCGTGATCCGGTTGTGGCCCGCAACGTCAGCGAGTCACATTTTAAAATTAAAGACCTGATGAACCATGACGATCCGGTTTCCCTGTACATCGTCACTCAGCCAAACGATAAAGCTCGTCTGCGCCCGCTGGTACGAATCATGCTGAACATGATTGTTCGCTTGCTGGCCGATAAGATGGAGTTTGAGCGCGTCAATAACAACCTTACGCTGTGGCAGCGCTTTAAACAGGCGTTTGGTTTTTCTGTCCAGGGAACCAAAAGAGTACAGACGAAGAAAACCTACAAACATCGTCTTCTGGCTATGATCGATGAGTTCCCAAGCCTGGGTAAACTCGAAATCATTCAGGAATCGCTGGCCTTCCTTGCGGGTTACGGCATCAAGTTCTACCTCATCTGTCAGGATATTAACCAGCTGCGTAGCCGTGAGACAGGTTACGGGCCGGATGAAACAATCACCTCGAACTGCCATGTGCAGAACGCATACCCACCTAACCGTACCGAGACAGCCGAGCACCTTTCTAAGCTGACCGGGCAGACAACGGTTATCAAAGAGCAGATCACAACCAGCGGGAAACGTGCCAGCGCGATACTGGGTGGCGTGTCCAAAACCATGCAGGAAGTACAGCGCCCGCTGCTGACTGTGGACGAATGCCTGCGTATGCCTGGACCTAAAAAGAATGCAGAAGGTCTGATCACCGAGCGCGGCGACATGGTGGTTTACGTGGCAGGGTTCCCGGCCATTTATGGAAAACAGCCGTTGTTCTTCCAGGATGAAATTTTCTCGCTTCGTGCCTCAGTACCTGAGCCAAAAACTACCGACCGTATTCGCGCCGCAGCTGCTGCGAATGATGACGCCAGTAATGAGGCTATCGCAATATGAAAAAAGTGACCCGGTACGCTGCCATTGGTGTTATTTCAGCTTCATTGATTGGTGCAGTTGTGTGTGGCCTTGGATATGCCGCCGGGTTACGCATCAATACCACGAAAAGTATCCCTGTTGGCTTGTACAAAATCAGCCAGAAAGCGCCAGAGAAGGGCGACTATGTAATTTTCTGCCCGCCTGAAAAGGCTATTTTCTCCCTGGCACAGAAGCGCGGTTACATCGGCAGCGGCTTTTGTCCTGGGGGGTATGGCGAGATGATGAAGCGGATTTTAGCGGCTAAAGGCGATGAAGTCGCTTTTCGTGATGATGGTGTTTACGTCAATGGACAGTTATTGCCTTACAGCAAGCCGTTAAGTGCTGATCCGGGCGGGCGTAAACTGCCCGCCATTCGTGAAGTGTACACGTTGGGTAAATCTGAACTGTTGCTGATGACTGATCGCAGCGCGTCATCATTTGACGGGAGATATTTCGGCGCAGTCACAAGAAAACAAATCATTTCTGCTGTTTTACCAGTGATTACGTGGTGATTAGACAAGGAATTGGACATATGAAAAACAATGCTAAATTAATAATCGAAAAACTTGATGCAAATATTCTTGTTGTCGGCAAAACAGGAAGTGGAAAATCAACTTTTATAAAGGGATTGAATATTCCAGACTCCTATTATTTTGATTTTCCCTCGATAAAGGAAAGTAAGTCTTGGGATTATCCTGTTTCACTAACAGATAGAAATTTCAAAGATTTCGATTTCGAAAACCTTAAAGAAAAAACCATCATCCTTGATGCTGTTGAGTTTTCTGATGATGTTGATAACTCACCGCTTATTAACTTTATTAGAAATGCAGCAGGTAAAGGAAAGAGAATTATTGCTGTCGCATTTCCAGAAAATGCCAAGAAAGTACATTCTGTCTTTGATGCTGTTATAGAAATGAAGAAAGAGTCTGGTCATTTCTATAATGAAGTGCTTTAAATCTGTTCCGATGAGGTGAAGAATGAGAGTTTTCATTGCAGAAAAACCAAGTGTTGCAAAAGCCATCGCTGAAATATTAGGCGCAACAAATAAAAAAGACGGTTACATTGAGTGCGGTAATGACTATGTGACCTGGTGTTTTGGTCATATGTATGAACAGGCCGAACCCGATGTGTATACACCAGATAATGTGCCACGCAATGAGAGCGGCAAAAAAATCTGGCGAGAAGATGATCTGCCAATTATCCCGGAAAAATGGATTATTAACCCTCGTGAAGATGCTGAGAAACAGCTGAAAACCATCCGGCATTTGGTAGAGCGGGCTGACACTATTGTTAATGCTGGCGACCCGGATCGCGAGGGGCAGTTACTGGTTGATGAAATTCTGGATGACATGGGATGCACTAAACCGGTCCTGCGTTACTGGTGTAATGCGAACGATACGGTAAGTGTTACCAGGGCGCTGAAAGGTCTGGAGAGCAACGATAAATATGTGAATTTTGGCCGTGCAGCTCTTGCGCGTGGCCGGGCTGACTGGTTGGTTGGCATGAACCTTTCAAGAGGATTCACGCTGTCGGCAGCGCGTGGTGGCTCGCGGGTTCTGTTGACGGTCGGGCGAGTACAGACACCAACGCTGGCGCTTGTTGTTGCCCGCGATCTTGAAATTGAAAACTTCAAACCAATTCCGTATCACAATATCAAAGCTGTCTTTAAACATGAAAAAGGGGCGTTTGTTGCGGGATGGCAGGCCAGAGAAGATCAGCCAGGTCTTGATTCTGAGGGAAGGCTGATTGACACAAAAGAAGCCGACAAGTTAGTCGCGGCTTTAACCGGGAAAACCGGTAAGGTTGTGGAATATAAGCAAGAGCCTAAGAAAAAATATCACCCTAAAGCCTATTCTCTTGGCGGTATAACAGGTGTTGCTTCAAGCAAGTTTGGTTATTCCGGTGAGCAAGTGCTGGCTATATGTCAGTCTCTTTATGAAACGCATAAACTTACCAGTTATCCGCGTTCTGATAGCTCTTATTTGCCTGAATCTCAACACGCAGATGCGCCTCAAATTCTGGATTCTCTTCGGGCTACTTATCCGGGAATAACTGCCCTAATCGATAAGGCTGATCCAAAAGTCAAATCAAAAACTTTTGATGACTCTAAGGTTACAGCGCATCACGGCATTATTCCAACGATGCACAAAGGTAACGTTGAGAGGCTTACGCCAGAAGAACGTAATATTTACGACCTTATCGTAAGAACATACCTGGCTCAGTTTTATCCAGTGCATGAATATAAAGCGACGACAATTATTATTGATGTTAATGGTGAAACGTTTGGGGCCGGTGGCCGCGTAACCACTAAAAACGGGTGGAAAGACGTTTATTCAGATGGAGAGGATGAAGACGAAGAAAATGAGTCTGAACAGTCTCTTCCATCAATGAAAAATGGTGACGAAATTGTTTGTGCTCAGGCACAGCGTCAGGATGCCAAAACTAAAGCACCACGTCGCTTTAATGACGGTACGCTCAACACCGCAATGGAAAATATTCATAAATACGTTGAAGACCCGGCGCAGAAAAAATTACTGCGAGAAGGTGATGGTATCGGTACATCAGCTACCCGCGCCACAATCGTTGCCGAGTTAAAGAAACGTGGCTTTATCGAAAACAAAGGCAAAGACATTATCAGTACCAGGCTGGGAAGGGGGCTGATAGCCATTCTGCCAGAACTGGTTAAAAGCCCGGTCATGACAGCAATCAACGAACGTATGTTGCTGGAAATTGAACAGGGCAAACGTGACGTTGATTCCTTTGTGAAGATGCAGGAAAAATTTGTACGCGATCAGATTAAGGTAATTAACGCTGGAGCTATCAAAGTCGCCGGTGGTGTGCAAATTTCTGACAAGTACAAATGCAAGGTATGCGGCAAAGGGCTTATTCGCCGTCCGTCCAAAAAAGCCGGTCACTTCTGGTCCTGCAGCGGTTATCCCACCTGTAAGGAATCTTACCCGGATATTAAAGGTAGTCCGAACTATAACCCCGTAAAACGCGCTTAATCGTGGAGGCAGTATATGACTGACACTAACGCAGTAATTCGCCCTGATGTTAACGACGCAGTACAGGATAAATTTCGCGATCTGATGACACCGGGATATGTAGCCGAGTTTTCCCCGGATGAAGCTGATCTTGCGGGAGCGTTCGAAGATGATGCACTGAATGCGCGTGACGCATACGAAAGTGCTTTTGATGCGGAGTAACGACCATGGCAGAAGCTAAAGCGAAAAAACCATTTCATGAGATTGTGGCTGAAAATCTGATAGCCCAGCTCAAAGAGGGTACGGCGCCATGGCAGAAGCCATGGAATCCCGGCGCTCCTGGTGCCGCTCTTCCCATGAACCCTACCACCGGTAAACGCTACAAGGGCATTAACGCGATTCACCTTATGGCGCAGGGTTACAGTGATCAGCGCTGGATGACCTATAAGCAGGCGACAGCTGCAGATGCGCAGGTAAGGAAAGGCGAAAAAGGTACGCTGGTCCAATACTGGAAATTCACTGAGGAACGTATCAAACGCAACGATGATGGTAGCGTTGTGCTCGATAAAGATGATAACCCGGTAAAAGAAACCGTCCAGCTGGAGCGTCCGAAGGTATTTAACGCCGTTGTGTTCAATGCGGAGCAGATTGACGGTCTTCCACCGATGGCCGTTCGCCAGGATAAGAGCTGGAACAGCATTGAACGTGCCGAATCCATTCTTGAAGCCTCTGGCGCGAAAATCTCACATGACCAGGTAGACCGCGCTTTTTACCGCATGTCTACAGACAGTATTCACTTACCGCAGCAGGCCGCTTTTCCAAGTGCCGACCGTTACTATGCCACTGCACTTCATGAGCTGGGCCACTGGACCGGCCACGCATCACGCCTTGATCGTGATCTGGCCCATCCTTTTGGAAGTGAAGGTTACGCCAAAGAGGAACTTCGCGCAGAAATTGCCAGCATGATCATGGGCGATGAGCTGGGAATAGGTCATGACCCTTCTCAGCATGTCGCCTATGTTAAATCCTGGATTAAAGCCTTGCAGGATGATCCGCTGGAAATTTTCCGTGCTGCAGCTGACGCTGAAAAAATCCAGGGGTTCGTGCTGGGCCTTGAACAGCAGAGGACACAGGAACAACCGGTAACGCTGGAAACAGAGCAGCGCGTAAAAGAGCATAACGAGGTCTTGGCCGAGGTACAGCGGCTGACTAACCCGCAGATTTTCGATGCTGAAACAGTGCAACTTTACCATTTCACTTTCATGACTCTGGAGCAGACAGCGGAGGAAGCTGGTTACGTTACCTATTACAGTCGTGGCACTGGTGAGCTGGGCGAAGAAACCATTCGTGTTAACTACGAAGACAGTAACGGCAATACTATCCCTGTCCATACTGATGTGGTTGGGCGCGGAAAAGCGTTGACGTATATCGGTGATGAACGTGTACCCGGAACGGGATTCTCTTCTGATAATGAATGGCAAAGTAATGCTCTTAAAACCGCTTTTGCCAGCATAGATAACAACCTGACTTTAGCGGCTAAAAAGGTTCAGAGTCAGATTGAAAATATCAGTGGCGACCCGCGGGAATTACCGCAGGACGCTAAGTTTCCTAAAAACTGGTGGCCTAATTCCAGTTTTCTGGCGTCAAAACCTAATGGAGAATCTTCCGCAGCGCCTGCGTCAGAAGAGGAATCCCTTGAGGTTTATCGTGAAAGGAAGAGGGCAGAATTATTTAACAAGCCAGCGCTTCCCAAGGAACTACAAGAACAGCTGAAGGAAAATATTAAGCGGCATGCTGACGCCATCGAAACGGGGCGCATCAATATGAGCACTAAACCTGAAACGTCTGTTACACCCGAACAGCAGCGGCAGTATCGTGCTGAGAAATTCATCCTTTCTAATCTCGATAGTGGCCTTTCTAAGCACGTCCAGAATATGAACCGTCGCCAGCTTACGCTATCGCGTAACGTCCTCTTTGATGCGCAGAACAGCAATCAGGATAGTGATTTCTGGAAGCGTAACAGCGAATTTCATGCTTCATTCAGTCAGAACTGGAATGAGGCTCAGGATAAGATTAAGAGCGCATATCGTGAGCTTGATTTAGCATTAACTCTCCTGCCTGAGCCGAAATATACCATTGTGGAAAATCCCGGCCAGAATGAGCATGTGAATATCATCATGCAGACCAACAGCGCGGTTAAGGCGCTGGCCGCCGTTAACGAAGGGGATAACCGTTCAATTTATGATTCACGTCTTATCGATAACGGTCAGGTCGATCTGAATGACCTGCAGAACAATTTTTACCAAACGCTTGAGGCAGAAAAAGCAGCCTTAACGCAAGGTGTTATCAAGCCTGATGATGAGATTAGTGTACTCCCGCCAGGAGAAGCGCAGGAATGGTATCAGGACCGTGTTGAAAGCCTGATGGAGGGTGCTGACAGCCCGGATGAAATGAAAAGCGCTCTGGATGCGCTGGGGCCGGAACCGGGCGATAATGAGGCTGTTTTCCTTGGTGAAGACGGCGGGCGAGTTCTCCCGGAATTCAGCCTGAATGTTGCGCAGGAAAATACCCCAATCAATGTTCCCTACAAAGAACGCAATGAAGCCAAAGCGCTTGGGGCTAAATGGGATCGAACCGAACAGACCTGGTTTGTACCAAAAGGCGTATCTCTTGATAAATTTGCAAAATGGAGCGGTGAGCCAGCTGCTGCAGAAAAAAATACGCCGGTTGCATCTGTGAAAGAAGTAACGCCAGAAGTGGGTGAGCGTCAGGATCTGGCCGTTCCTTACAAAGACCGTGCAGAAGCTAAAGCAGCTGGCGCTAAATGGGACAAAGAGAAAAAAACCTGGTACGCCGAAGCCGGGGCAGATATGCAAAAACTGGCGAAGTGGAAACCTGAAAATGTGGTGATCGAGCAGTCACCGGCAATGACGCTACAGGAGGAAGTAGAAACCGCGCTGAAAGATATTGGGTGCATCCTCGATGCAGATACTGACCGGGGCCAGAAACATCCAATTATGGATGGTGAGAAGCATCGGATCACGGTAGAGGGTGACAAGAAAGGGGAGAAGTCAGGTTTTTATATCATCCACACTGACGGCCATCCTGCAGGCTTTATGCAGAACAACCGCACCAAAGAAGAGTTACGCTGGTCTTCCAAGGGGTACGTGCAGTCCGACGAAGAAAAAGCGCTCCTGCGGGCGCAGGCAGCTCAGAAACAGGCCGAAAAAGCGGCACAGCAGCAAAAAGACCATGAGTCCTCTGCAAAGCGTGTTGAAAAGCAGCTCGCCAAACTCAATGAACCTCAGCAGCAAACTGCTTACCTGGAGAAAAAAGGGCTGCAGGTGCATAAAGGCGTGTTCACAGACAAGGAAGGGCAGAAAACCTTTATCCCTGCTTATGATGTCCAGGGTAAGCAATGGACCATGCAGTACATCAACGAGGACGGCACAAAACGTTTTGCCAAGAACGCCCGTAAAGAGGGATGTTTCCATGTCGTTGGCGGGCTGGACGCGCTTAAAGAATCCCCGGTGCTGATCGTGGCCGAAGGTTACGCAACGGCAGGGAGCATCACAGAGGCTACTAATATGCCAACGGTCGCCGCCTTCGATTCAGGTAATCTGGAACCTGTCGCTAAAGCACTTAAAGAAGCCTACCCCGATAAGCCAATCATCATTGCCGGTGATGATGATATTTCTCAGTCATGCAAAATGAAGGTGAAGGATAAGGCCAGTGTAAACGTTGGCAGGGAAAAGGCGCTGGAGACAGCGAAAGCTGTCGGCGGTGTGGCGGTGTTCCCGGTATTTGCTAAAGGTGAAGTACCTGGGAAAGACGAACTCAGCCAGATTAAACCGGCGGCGTATCTTGCTCACCAGACCGCCTCGCGCAAACTGGAGGCTCATACGAGCGGTGATAAGCCACTCCCGGATGACGAAGTGAAGGTACTGCAGGCAGCGCAACTATCGGAAAAGCAGCTTGATATTATTCGCCGCGCTGATCGTTACACTGACTTTAACGATCTGGCCGTAAATAGTTCTCTTGGCCGGGAAGGTGTGGCGATGCAGTTGAAAGCCGTCATTGCTGACCAGCTGAATAAAAAACAGCAGCAGTCACAGGTCCAGACCGAAGAGAAAAAACTCGTTCAGGAAAAAGAGAAAAAGCGGACCATTCGCCACGCTATGTAAGACGTTCTGACACTGGCCTGCCTGCGGGCCAGTAAAATTATAAGGAGTAAGACCAATGCAAAAACGCAGTTATACGCAAGATGCAGCGATGCCTGCAGGTCGTAACAGTAGCGACATCGGGGTTATCATGAAGCCAGAAGGCTCCATGAAAATATGTGTGCTCAACGGTAGCCGCCAGGTAGATAAAGTGGTCGGTGGTGAATGGCAAACACAGAAGGTATTGCCGGAGGCCGGTTTACCAAAAGGCATTTATCAGCTTTCCGAGGCGCAGCAGGCGTCCAAGAACGTTTATCCGCATTCCCATGTAGGACAAGTGCTACACGTTGACGATCGCCACGTCTACCAGCTGTCTCAGAAAGGCTTAGTACAGCATAATCGAAATGCCTGGGAGAAGGAGCCGGTAGTAGGGCAAAATTACGAGGTGGCTTACTCTCGTGGAGTAGGGAAGGTAAAGAGCGAACTGACCCAGGATGAAGCGCAGAAGTTAAATAACAGTCAGTCTAAATCGCGCTCGCTTTAACATTAAAATTAAAGGCATCGAAAGATGCCTTTTAAGGACAGGAAATGAAAAAAATATATACCGCAGCGTTTTTATTAATTTTTACCCCTTTAACTTATGCTACCGGTATTCCATGTGCCAGCTGTGCAACGGTTGAGAATGCGATAAAAGGAAATACTGATGAAACACCAATAATGGTGACGCTGGATACTCCGATTGACAAAAATGACATTACGCCAAAAGAAATAAATTTAATCTCACAGGACACTAAATGTCTTTACTCTGGCGTGCTTACGCAGACTCTTTCAGATAATAAAGACAGTCGTATTATTGACGTGAATAAAAAGGTTTGCGGCTCCAATACTGAAAAAGTGTCTTACTCCGTTTTACGTATTAGTGCCAGCGAACAATACAGCAAAGGTACACCGCTAAAACTGTATCATGCCGCCGTAATGACTCCAGCAGGCCCGTTGTTCAGCGCAGATGTAATGAGCGAAATGATTAAAGATATTGCAGATGCAGCAGACCAGGCTAAGGCAAAAGGACTGACTAAGTGAGTCATTCAGATAAAAGGTCCGAGTTTTTGTATATGTTCCGGCGCTGCAGAGCGATAGATACAGTTGAACGCCTTTATGAACATAAACGGGACACTGTACCCGAAGAACATATGGTGGATTTTTTGGGGGCATACGACCACAGAAAAGCGGAAGTAATTCATGGGAAAATATGGGGTAAAGTACCTGCGTCAGCGTGGAAAAATGTTAAATAAGGCCGGGATACCGGCCTTTAATTTAGTTGTCGCCGTACTCACGTTTGATTTTTAATGTTAATTCGCTAAATAATTTCTGAGTAGGAAGGTAGCCGCATTCGTCCTTAATTAGATACTCCGTGGCGTACATCCAGCGCATCATTGCATTAAGGGCTTCATTAAAAGTATTGACGTCATCTTCTGTTTCTAAATAGGTTAATTTACAACAAGTCCATGCCGCTGAGTTTTCGATCAGCGTGCTCTCATTTTCGGTGTTTTTGTAAGCACCGAAAATTTCAAAACCTTTACCGCTGAATTTTGGCGGTAAATCATCGGACATTAGAAATGGATAGCCAGAGTTTCTACCCATATATGCGTTAATCACGTCGGATACAACAACAGTTGACAGCGCAAAGGGTGCGTGTTCGATGATGTAGGCTCTTAACATCGAGTAAAGATGTTCTGGTTTAAGCAAACCTGCATAGGGCTTTTCATTTTTCATTTGACTCATCCTTATAGTTCATGACATTCAGAAACCAATTAAACGGCATTCGTAGCTTACCATCTCACTCAGGTAGCGTGGGATCTGTTCTACCAGATGGGTATTGGTAGCCGCCAGACCTTCTATCTCGTCAATGGTGACTTTTGGTAGTTCGTTCAGAAATTCACGAAGGGATAACAAAGCAAGGCGCTTGCTGTTCTCTGAGTCGATTTTCCTATACGATATACGGGACATTTGAAATTCCTTGCACGGATTTTTGGTGTCGGATAGGGAGGTGGCAGCCTCCCTATCACCCCTTGAGTAGGACATTATGTCCTGTATCTATAATAGGACATTTTGTCCTATTTGCAAGTAATTTTCAAACCGTCTAAGGATTGGGAGTACGCCGTGCTATATATGTTGATCTGCAGTGTTCTGATGCTGGCACTGGTAAAAATCATGTGGCAGTCGATGATCGCGGCGGCTTCTGGAGAACGCCAGTTAATCAAAAATAATGCCAAACTTGTATTTACCTGCTTTCCTGCAGTTTGCTTTATTATCTCACCGTTTATTTTGTCTTTCATTTCTGGTGAAGGTATTTATACAGTTAAAACACTTTCACAACTTTCAGTTGCGTCACAATGGCTGGGGTTTATTTCATCTTTAGTAATGGTTATAGTATTTTCATTTTATTCTGAACGTGGAAAAAAATTCTGGAATACTGGTTGTGCCGTGCTTTCATTAATTCTCGCATTTATATTTTTTGACAGTGCAATGTTCAATACCGGTGAGAATGGTTCCGCTAATTCGATATTTATTCAGTCCATTTCCCCGGATGTCAAGTGTGAACGTGGAATGGTCATTTTTAAATACAAAAAAGGCGATGAATCTGAATGGCGCTGTCCTACATCAATTGCAATGATGCAGGAATCAGGAAAGATGTTTATTCCATGGCCTGATTATGAAGATGGCAAAAGTAAAGATTTGACTAAAGGCATTGATAAGCTGCAGGATGAATTTAAAGATAAATAGAAGGAAGAGAATTAATGGAAATTTTCTGGAAGCCGCTGGGTATGGGGGCAGTGGCTGTATTTATCGGGATTGTTTTGCTCTGGCTTATTCCTGAATATAAAAAGACGCCCAGGAAAGCGGCTGTAGCTGTAATTAATATCGGAGTAGCTCTCATGCTCGCGGTGGCAATAGGAATGATTGCAGTGATGATGATGACGCCAGCAGGAACCTGAGAAAACTCTTTAGCGGCTAAAATCGTAGCCGCTGATTTTACGAAATTTTCTTTTTCTTGGCGTAAATCGCATAGTAAATGACAGTAATCACAGCCCAGCAAATAATAAAAGGGTAGCTCTTGATTAATCCGGGGCCGATAAATGATTTTCCCCCTATGAAAGGTAAAGCCAGATCAAGAACTATAGTGGTTATCCCCGCCCAACCCACAGCTTTCATCACTTTGTTCATTAAAGCATCCTCCGTAAAGTTCAAAATCGTCATCGAAGACATGGCTTTCTGCCTCAACCTTATCAGAGGCCATAATGTACTGTAATCCCTGAGATAACGATACAGGTAGCTCCGGGCCAAACTGATAAAAATCTGGATATGTACGACCAAGCCAGTAACCACCACCATAAGATTTCAGGCGCTGGAAGAATACCCATTGACCAGGGATAAGATGATCCAGCACTTCACCTCTGTAAACTATCTGATAATTCGAGTCTTTTACGCCCATGAGACACCTAATCATGACACTGTTTATATATACAGTATCATGATCGTTTTGGTTTATCTACTCACTGCTCAAGTGTGTGCTGCATTGGTATAAGCGTTAAGAATAGCGCGACTCTGTTCGCCTTTCTCTGCGCACATTTTTATAAGAGGCTCAAGCTCTTTTTCAGGCTGGGTATCTTTACTTACATTAGCTACATCTGTACATAATGATGAAGCCACTGCAGCCTGAAATGCCTTTATAAAAACGTGATCTACATTTTCGTTTGAAGCAAAAGAAGCCAAAGGGAAAATATAAAAAATAAGAGCAAATATTTTCATGTTTAACCCTCACCGTAAAGTAAACGTATTTGTTTGATAACGTTAGCCGCATCACCATTAACAAGTTTATGAAATTCTACAGCCATATCCTTTAGCTCGCTATCTTTCAGCAGCAGCTGCAGTCTCCCTAAGAAAAGTGACCATGGTTTTTCGCTATCCATACGGCGGCCAAGGCGGGTATGCGTACCGGCGTGGCATTTAGATTCTTCACCATTATGTACTGCGTTCATGAGCCTCACCAGTGCAATGAAAGTATCCCAATCATGGCGGGTATCAAATTGCGCGGTTTCACAGGTAAACGCCAGAACAGGAGGGCGGTTATCCTCCGGTGTATCGAAGGAATTACTGTCATTTCCCCGGACAATAATCGTAAAGGTCTTGTTCCCAACCGTAAACGAATAATCGACGGATTGGATGCCTACCGGCGCGTGTTCGGTTGCAAACGTCCTTCTGGATTCTTCATCACGAATATAGAAGCGATGTGCAAAGCCGAACAGATCCTGATAATAGTTAAGACTGCTTTCTATTAGGGTATTATCGATGCGGTCACGTATTGCAAAGTAATCAGGGCCAGCCAAATGTTTGCTATCCAGTTGCTTCCTGGCCGCATCTGTCAAAAAAGCTATTTCAGCGGGAGTCAGATCAGCAGGTTCATTTGTATTCCAGGGATCGCAAATTTTGTGATGAAGCCTTGAAAGCGTTTTGACCGGTTCAGCTACAAGCCGTGTAAGTTCGCTCTGTGTTCCATCATTAGCAATGTTGTTTAGTGAGTTCTCTATCAGGTTAACCAGGAAAGCGTTAACTGACAGGTTACTTGCTTTAGCATAGGTTTTGATACGCTCGACTTGATCTCTCGACGTTCGCAATGAAATTTGTGTTAGATCCATCATTTCACTCCTATTGAATGATTTAACATTCAACGATGCTACCACATTCAAAAGTGATGTCATTTCATTTCTATCACATTAATGGCTTTTTTAAGTTGCCTTGATTGCCCTAGCCAGTTTAAACTGTATTTGCAGTAAAAAAGCCATACACTTAACGAGTGGGCTTTTAGGGTATACCTTAGTTAACTAGCTGTGCGGCAAGGGGAGAAGATTTGTGGGAAGCAGGAAACCTAAAGCCAGATACATCGTTGGTATTCCTCATGGCCCGATTCTGTACGAGGGCAATCTGCGCATTGCAGCCTGGTGGTACTGGTTGTTCAATTTTCGTCAGGCTGTCGCATTTGACCGGCGTTCGTGGGTTATCAATCCCAACTACTGGATCACTGGCGATACACCCAATGAAAATTACTTTAAATATAAGGAATCATGAACCATGGGTACTGATGTAAAAGTGGAGTTTGAGGCGAAGAGAAACGGTAAGTGGGAGCAGGTACATACTCAATACGCCATCGAGCGCAATTATTTGTTCTTCGCATGGTTAGCCAACCAACGAAATGAATATGGCGTCCAGCCAATAGCAAAACACAGAGGTTTGCCGAGAGATTATCGTTACGAGGATGGTCCGGGGGAGCATTCACAAAGCTGGCTGAGTGCCGATGAGATCCTCAATGCACCAGACCAGGAAATTACAATGAAGGGCTGTTTGGCCGAAGCCGAATATAAAAAATGGAATGGTGCCGGAAAGCCGTCAGCGGATGTTATCTATGGACCAGACCTGTCAGGTCGTCCTGGTTATATTGAAGTATCCTGGACGGTTAAAATCAGAGAAGAGTTCTCTGATTTTCTGAAAACTGTAGAAGCGCTTCGAAATGAGTACGGCGAAGTGCGTATGGTGTTTGGGTTTGATAGCTAATCAGGCGTGCGGGGGCATAATAATGGCATACAGCAAATATCTGAATGATCCCCTCGACGAATGCTATCTGATTGAGCCAGGGGAGTGGGTAGAAGAGGGGGCAATTCCAGACGAAGAGCTGGAAGTTAGAAAACAATTGGCTGCATTAAAATCATGTGAAGATCGTCTGCGTAAATGTAGTTTCTTCTGGCGTTTATTTAATTCGGAAGAATATAAAGGTTATCTTCATATAGCTAAGACAGTTAATGACAATCTAATGAACCTTGTGAACAGGACACCCCAGCATAAGGCTGCCATCAGGCGTATTGTGAATTCAATGCCTGAAAACAATGGTGGGCGTGAATCCTTAAAAGACTTTCTCAAATGAATATGCGAGAGGAATTAAAA